>JALYOR010000276.1 GCA_030856765.1 Verrucomicrobiota bacterium
CAGCGCTTGGGCACGGCGGCGCTGTGGCCGCAGAGGTGGCAACTGAGCCGGGCGTTGCTGCGATGGAAGGTGAGGGCGACGCTGCAATTTGGGCAGTCGCGCGCTTTGCCGCAATTGCTGCAAAGGAGCGAGGTGGAGAAGCCGCGCCGGTTGAGGAAGAGAATGGTCTGTTCTTTCTTCGTTAGGCGAACCTCGATCGCGGTGCGGAGTTTCTCGGAGAGAATGGCGGCGGCTTTTTCCTTGCGGCGTTCCATCCGCAGGTCTACGACGCGGATGAGCGGCATCTGGCATTGGTCGACCCGCTGGGTGAGCTGGCTGAGGACGTATTTGCCGCGGGTGGCGTTGGCATAGCTCTCGAGCGACGGCGTGGCGGTGCCGAGGACGATGGCGCATCGCTCGAATTTTGCCCTCACGACGGCAACGTCGCGGGCGTGGTAGCGGGGCGCTTCTTCCTGTTTGTAGGAAGTCTCGTGTTCCTCGTCGACCACGATGAGACCGAGGTTATCGAGCGGGGCAAAGACGGCGCTGCGCGCGCCGATGACGATGCGGGCGCGGCCAGAATGCAGCTTGTGCCATTCATCGTGTCGCTCGCCTTCGGAGAGATGGCTATGGAGGACGGCCACCATGTCGGGTTGGGCGGCGAACCGGCTCTTGAAACGCTCGACGGTCTGGGGCGTGAGCGAAATTTCGGGGACGAGGACGATGGCGGTCTTGCCACGGGCGAGGGTGGCGCGGATGCCTTGCAGGTAAACTTCCGTTTTGCCACTACCGGTCACGCCATGAAGGAGGATCGGCGGATGTGTCTCGGGGTTTTCGAGCGCGGTCTCGATCAACTTGAGCGCGGTGCTCTGCTCTTCGTTCATCGTCAGGTCGACGTCGGCGATGAACTCCTCCGTGCCGTGCGGGTCGCGCTCGACCGCCTGCTCGCGCAGCTCGGCGAAGCCGCGCTTCACGAGGGCGCGGAGAGTGCCGTTATCGAGCGAAGTCTGGCGGAGCAGATCGGCCGCGGGGATTGGTGCGGTTAGTTGCGAGACGGCGTCGAGTAGCTCCGCCTGACGCGGGGCACGCTTCCGCAATTTCTCGATCTCCTCCGCGGTTGCGACGCGCGCCGGACTAACGAAAAGCTGTAGCTTCCAGCCGACCTCCGCTTTGCGAATGACCTGCGGGAGCAGGCTGCGCATGACAGTTTCGATCGGGCAGCAATAGTAATTTGCCATCCAGCGGGCGAGTTCGATCAGGCTCGCGCTCAGGACGGGTTTCTCGCCGATTAACGCCAGGATCGGCTTGATCCCTTCGGCCGGGCTTTCGTCGAGGGTGGCGACGACGGTGGCGAGAAGCGATTTGTCACGGAAGGGGACCCGCACCCGGGAGCCGACCACGACTTTGCCGGCCATCGCCTCCGGGACGCTGTAATCCAGCTCGCGCCGGATGGAGCGATCGATAACGACTCGGACGAAAGCGGACATTTTGATTGCTCACGCTCTGCCAGCGTGAATTGGTTCTGGCCGTGACTTTCCGCACCCTCGCGAACTTATCCAGCGGCAGGCTCCTGCGAATGTGGGAGCCGCCTTGGCGCGGCGATCGGTCGCGCGAGGATCGGGACGCCAAGGCCCCTCCCACGTTGGGCGGCTCATGATCCGATTCCTCTTCAAGTTCATTATCTGTCTCCTGCTGGCGGCGGGGGTCGGGATCGGGTTGCTGGCTCTTCGGTCGGGCGACCCGTTCTACACGCTCTACGAATGGCTGAGCCCGGCGCGTTTCCAGCAATACGATCAGCTTATCCAGACGGTGGCGTCATCGAATGAACTCGATCCGATGCTGGTCAAGGCGGTGGTCTGGCGGGAGAGCCGGTTCGATCCGCGCAAGCTGGGCGGGGCGGGCGAACGTGGGTTGATGCAGGTGAGCGAGATCGCGGCGCGCGACTGGGCCTTGGAGAACAAGATCGAGAATTTTCAGGTGGAGGAGTTGTTCGATCCGAAGACGAATCTCGAGGCCGGCACCTGGTATCTGCACCGGGCGATGGTGCATTGGAAAAAGGCAAGCGACTCGACGCCGTTTGCTCTCGCGGAATACAACGCCGGGGCGAGCCGGGCCCAGCGCTGGGCCGGGGGCGACGGCGCGCAGCCGATTTCGCCGCGGGCGTTCCAGAAGAATATCGATTTTCCCGGGACGAAGAAATATGTCGAGTCGATCATTGATCGCTATCATTTTTATCAGCGACGCGGCCGTATGTAGAGGCCATCCCCGCCCTCTCGCTCCCAGATGAACTTTCCTAAATTTCCCCTCGTTGTCCTCGCAATGCTCTCGCTCGTCGCGAGCCTTTCCGCACGGCTCTGGACGACGGTCACGGGCGAAAAATTCGAGGCGGAATTTGTCCGGACCGAGGGCGGAACCGGGATCTTTCGGGTCAAAGGAAAGGAGTATCCGTATCCGCTCAACCGATTGTCGGTTGCGGACCGTCTTCTGATTGGGCGCACGATCAATCAGCAAACTGGCGTGACCGCGTCGCCCGCTCCGTCCGAGGAGCCCGCGCCGACGACTCCGGAGGATTCCAGCGCGAATCAATCGCCGATCGCATCGGCCGACAAGACAGCGCCGCCATTCGCCGGGGAGGCGCTCAAGCCGGGCGGCTCGGTGGAAATCGAGATCCCGATTCTCGATCCCGCGGGGTTACGAGAAACGCAGCACGCCTACGGCAAGCCCTCCAGCAAAGCGCGGATGTTGCTGGCTTTGCCTAACGAATTCGATCCCTCAGCCAAAGAGTATCCGCTCTTGATCGTGAGCGCGACGGCGGATGGCGGCGCCTCGAGTATCGCGACCGCTTTCCAATACCTGGACGAAGCGCTCGCCCAGGGATTCGTCGTGATCGCGGTCGACGGAGAATTTGGCAAGCCGACGGCGGGCGATCCGCCGTCGTTTCGTTGGGCGCTGGTGGCGGCGGCGCGGGACGCGATGGAGAAGGAATGGCCGGGAGCGAAGAAATGGCCGGTCGCGACTGGCGGTGTCTCGGGCGGGGGTGGCTACGCCAGTTACAATGCCCTCAAGTTGCTGCAGGAGCGGGCGAATTTTATCGGTCTGCTCCTCGCCGTCAGCCCGCATAATCCGACCAAATTCATGAGCAAGGTGAACAGCGCTCCCGTGACGGTGGCGCACAGGATGCCGATCTTCATGAGCGCGGGCGAAAAGGACCAGACCGCGACGCGCGAGATCACCGATGCTTCGCACGAGGCGCTTCTCCACGATGGCTTCAAGAACGTGCGCTACGAGCACTTCGATGGCGGCCATCAGCTCTACAAACCGCATCTGCATGCGGCGCTCGCCTGGTTCCTCGAGGAGAGCAGCAAGCCTCACTAGAGGCGCATAATCCGAAGGCGGAGGAAGAACCGGGTGGCGCCGTTGAGCGGGACTTTGGCTTTGATCGTCTGCACGTTTCCGTTCGTGGCGATGATTTCGTTGGTCGGGCTGGAAGTGGTCCAGGTCGCCAAATCGCTCGATTGTTCGACCACATAAACGATGTCGGCGGCGGTCGTGACTTTGAAGTAGGTGAGGGTGATGAAGCCGCTCTCGAGGGCGACAACCGGCAGGCGCGCGTTGTCGGCCGCGATGGGGCTGTTGTGGAACGCGTACTCGAGCAGGTTGGAGATGCCATCCCGCTCGAGGTCGCCGGCGGGATCGGTGACGCTGTAGATCCAGGCGAGCCGGGAGGAGATGCGGCTGGAATAAAAGCCGGACGGAACCGGATTAGGACCGGTGATAAGGAGATAATTCGGGGGCGACATCTCATCGGAAAGGTAAAGGCCGCGACTGTCGAACAGCGCTCCGTTGAACCCGCCCGAACCGGCGTCATCGAGGTAGAACGGGCCATCGACGGCATAATGAATCCCGGCCAATTTCCAGACGCCGCCATCCTGAATGAAAGCGGCGCCGCCGGAGTCGCCGGAGGAAAGAGTCGCCTCCTCGGCCAAACCCAGAGCGTCAAAGGTGGCGTAGATGAATTCGTTGTCGGGGCTCAGCGTCACGATGGAGTGCACGGCGTTCCCGCCCCAGCGCTGGACGCCGTCGCTGGCTCCCCAATTCCACCCGCTGGGATTGCCGTTGACGAAAACGTCGCTGCCGCGTTGTGTGCCGCGCCCAATAACGAGGGTGAATTTTCCAACTTCATCAGATGTTGTATAAAGAGCCGCGAAGGAGGGAAAAGTCTCCGCCACCTGCCAGAGGTCGAGATCGCTGGTTGGATCACCGAACGCCCTCACCAGCGTGTAATTGATCCCATCCAGGGTGTAGACAGAGCCGGCCTGCCCAATGTGTTTCGCGCTCAGAAAAAAATGGGGCGCGATCGGCGTCCCGAGGAAGGCGCCCCATTGGCCCTCGAATTGCCAGCCGCTGCCGGCCAAGGGTCCGCCCGGTGCGGTCGTGTTAGCCGCGGGGTCGGCCGTGCGATCCAGGATGATTGCCTGGCCGATCGGTGGGGCAAAGGTCAGCACTACCGCCATTAGCAACAGCCGGGCAAAAGGGGAGGAGAAACCTCTCATCGCGCGGCAGCTTGAAAGAAAGGCACGGCTAGCTCAAGAGTGGAATTCAATTTCGGAACCGTCCCGGGAACTCTAAATGGGGAGTCCAAGGGCCCCACTTGCGCTTCACCCAACATCATCTACACTGGGCCTTCGTTTATGGCAGAAAGCAGTGACACGAAAGATATGAAGGGGTTCCAGCTCCACGAAAAAGACACCGGCAGTGCGGATGTGCAAGTAGCGCTTCTCACCCACCGGATCGCGCAGCTCACGGACCACCTGAAGAGTCACGCCAAAGATCATTCCTCGCGCCGCGGCCTCCTCAAGATGGTCGCTACGCGCCGCAGCCTCCTCGATTACCTGAGCCGGTCGAAAAACGACCGTTACAAGAGCGTGATCGAGAAGCTGAACCTGCGTAAGTAACGCGGGGAGTCTCTGGCGTCGCTCGCGTTCGTTCGCGTGCTGCT
>JALYOR010000286.1 GCA_030856765.1 Verrucomicrobiota bacterium
GGCAGGCGGAGCGCCCGCTCTACAATTTGCGGCCCGACTCCTCTCGCCGGATAGTCCTCGATGGATTTACCCGGACAGCCCGAAGCTCCGCGTGCTTCGCGCGCTCCGGCCAGCGGCGTGAAAATGATGTGCACCATCCTGGTTGTCTTTGCCCTTCTCGCTGCTTATGGACAATGGGAAAGATCCCGGCGCCTACGGACCGAAACGCTGAATATCATCCCCGTCTCCAATGTTTCCCCGACTCCTTCCCCCAACACTCGCTGACGAACTTCTCGGGCTCGCCGAGCACAACGAGCTGAGAGAACGGCTGGGTCGTGAGGCCTTCCCCGGTTTGTCATCCCGAGCCGCCGCGGGACGGAGAGGGACCTCGGCTGCGGTTGGTGGTTTGCGACAAATCAAGGTCCAAACCTGAGCCGGCTCGGGATGACAATCTGCAAGCCGGGCCTAGTTTCGAATAACCCAAGGCCAATTCGGTCTTACCCTTTGTTATGAAAAAAATTTGCCACCTTTCGCTGATCGCCGCTCTCGCCCTTCTGGCCGCCGGCTGTCAGAAACAGGAATCCGAAGCGGAACGACAGGCAGCGATTGAGCGCCAGGTCCAGGATCGCCTCGCCGCCGAGCGACAGAGCGATGCGCAGGCCAACCTCGAGCAGCGCCAGGCGGAACTCGACGCTCGCGAGCGCGTCCTCGCCGCGCAGGAGAATCGTCCGGTGGCCACGGCGGCTCCGGTCGCGACCGCCACGCCGGCCATCCGCACCAGCACTCCCGAATCGGATGCGGGCAGCGGCTCCTACGCGACCTTTTACCGCAAGCTCGATCCTTACGGCGATTGGATGGAAACCGGCGATTACGGTTACGTCTTCCAGCCGCGTCAGGCCGCCTCGCGCGACTGGCGCCCCTACACCCACGGCCATTGGGTTTACACCGACGCCGGCTGGACCTGGATCTCGGAAGAGAAATTCGGCTGGGCCACTTACCACTACGGCCGCTGGATTCGGCTGCGAAGCGTCGGCTGGGTCTGGGTGCCCGGTGAACAATGGGCCCCCGCCTGGGTTTCCTGGCGCCGGGGTGACGACTATGTCGGCTGGGCCCCGCTGCCGCCCGAGGCGCAGTTCAATCGCCAGACCGGCATCCATCATTGGGTCGACAATTATTACGACATCGGACCGGAGCAATATGCCTTTGTCCCGGCAAACGAATTCGGCCGCAAGCTCACTCCGCGCGAGATCGTCCCGACCGAGCGCAACGTCACGATCATCAACCAGACCACCAACGTGACCAACATCGTTTACAACAACTCAGTCATCGTCGACCGCGGCCCGAGCTATGAAGACCTGCGCTCGCGCAGCCGCCAGCCGATCGGGCGCTTCCGGCTCGAGCGGACGCAAAACGCGACCGAAGATCGACCGGTTTTCCGCGGTGAAGTCGTCGCTCTCCCTACGATCGACTTCCACCCGGCGGAACGCGCCGCCCGGCCTAATCGCATTGTGCGAAACATCCCCCAACCGGTGGTCGAACGAGGCTGGTCGGGAATCAAAGACACCCAGGCGGCCGAAAAAGCCCGGACCAAGATGAAGTCCGAAGCCACCCCGCCGGCTAACTTGCCGCCCAAGAAATTCGTTAGGCCCGAAACCCCGGCCGCCACTCCTGCGCCACCGGCCACCACTCCTGCGCCCAGGGCCACCGCTACGCCGAGCCTGCCTCCAGTCGCCACGCCCCGTCCGTCACGGCCGGGCCAGAAACCCCGCCCCACTTTCTCGGCGTGGCCAACCGTCGCCCCAAGCCAGACCCCTGCCGAGACCGCCAGACCAAGTCGGCCGGCTGCCAGCCGGGCGCCCTCAGCCACTCCCGCTCCTACGGTGGAACGCAAGCCCCGCCCCACTTTCTCTGCTCCGCCTGCCGCAACCCCCAGAGAGACCACGCCCGCCACTCCGAATGAAACCCCCGCCGCGACCGCGAGACCGACTCGCCCCGCCGCCCACCGGCCGCCGTCGGCAACTCCCGCGACTCCGCTGGAACAGGTCCAACCGAGTCCGGTGGAGAATATCCCCGAACTCAATAAGGCGGATCGAGTCGGACGAGAGAATCCAGGCGCGGCGCAGGAAGAAAAACGTCAAGCGCGACAGGAAGCGCAGGCGCAACGCCGCGCCGGGCGTGAGAAGAAAATGGAAGATCGGCGCAGCCAAAAGGCCGATCCTCCGACGACGCCTCCGAGTGCGACGCCCGAGCAAACCGCCGAGCCTTCCGCCTCTCCTACCGACTCCGCTTCCCCCAGCCCTGACAAATCCGACCGAAAGAGTGCCGCGGAAAAGCGAGCGGAGCGCAGAGCACAGCGAAAAGGCGGCAAATCCGACGCCTCGCCTACGCCTGAAGCAGAGCAACCCTAGCTGATCGGCGCGACTGCCGCGGCAAATGCCGGGGGCGCACGCGCCCTCACGTGCTGGTAGCGGCGCGCTCTCGGTTTTTGACGAGGCGCGCGCTCCCCTAACGAGTGTCCGCAGCCAGCTTCCGCGCGTAGGCCAGGGTATCGATCGCGCCCGGCGTTTTATCCCGCCGGATAGCCTTGATCCGCGGGAAACGGAGGGCCAGCCCGCTCGCGTGGCGGGTGCTCGGTTGAATTGAATCGAACGCGATCTCGAGCACCGTGTCCGGCTTCACCTCGAGATAGCGGCCGCGATCCTTAATCGTATTCCGCCGGAAATGCTCGGTCAGCTCGGCGATCTCGACATCCGTTAGGCCACTGTAGGCTTTCCCGATCGGAAGGAGCTGGCCGCTCTCCTCGTCCCGGACCGCGAAGGTATAATCGCTCAAGACGTGATTGCGTTTCCCGTGACCGAGTTCCGCCGCCACCACCACCACGTCAAGAGTCGCGAGTTCCTTCTTTAATTTAAACCAAGACATTCCGCGCCGGCCCGGCGTGTAGTGACTCTCGGGGTCCTTGATCATGAGCCCCTCGTTAAAGCGCCGCCGCGCCATCTGAAAAGATGAGTCGATTTCCGCGGCCGATTTGACCGGTGAGACTTCCGCCACCTGAAATTGCTCCGGTATCGTTAGGTCGCGCAGCAGTTCGCGCCGTTCCCGCAAGGGTGTGCGCAGGAGGGAGCGGCCATTCAACCAGAGCAGATCGAAGGCAACGAAAACAACCGGCACATCAGCCGACGGCGCGGCGAAGAGATCAGAGCTCTCGTCTCGTTTCCGCCCGAGCCGCTTCTGCAGATCGAAAAACGTCAGCCGTTTCCCATGCTCGAAAGCCATGATCTCGCCATCGAGAATCACTTCGTCGGCCAGGTCGCGGGCCCGCTCTGCGATCTCGTCAAATTGACCGGTCACCCGGCGCAGGTCGCGCGAGAACAATTCGACCCGCTTCGAGCCGCGATGCAATTGGGCCCGAATGCCGTCAAATTTGTCTTCCACAAAAACAACCGATTCGTTAGGCGATTCCTCCGCGAAGCGCGCCCAGATCGCCTCGGCGGTGGACTCGGGGCTGGCCAGCATGCATTTGATCGGACGAAAAAGCGTCAGCTCCGCGCGATCGAGCTCGCGGCGGGAGGCGAGGAGCGCGGTCTGGCCGATATCGCCCAGCAACATGTGGGCCTCCTTCAGCTCGTCGAGCGGCGCCTCGAAAGCGCGCGCGATCGCTTCCTCGACCAATCCTTCGCGCAGGCCGATCCGCAGGTCGCCGGTCAGGATCTTGACCACGTATTGGGCCTCACGCGGGGAAAGCTTTTGCAGTTGAGCCTGGAGGAGCTCGGTTTTGGCGACCGGGCCACGCGCTTTGTGCAATGCTTCGAAAAGAGCCTGGGCTTCGCCTAACGAAAACGGCTCGGGTGTCGTGCGTCCTTCCAGGGCTTCGAGCGCGGCTTTGCTCGCATCGCCGTGGCTGCTCGCGATTTGCCGCAGCTCGGCGTTGCCTCGCCCGCTCGCGCCGAGCAACGCGCGGTAAATGATCGCCCAGCCGGTTTGCAGGGTGCGCTGGTCGGTTTGCGCAAATGGCTTGCCGGTTAGGAAGATGGCGGCGATGCGGAGTTGCTCGGGATCGAGCGTTTTGAGGTAGTCGGCAAGGAGACGGACCTTTTCCAGCTTGGCCGCGGTGGCCGCGATCTGTTCGCCGAGTTCGGCGAAGGCGGCGAATTCCGACTGGGTAGCGCACTCGTCTCGAGTGCTGGCGACGGCGTCTTCGCCGTCGCGAACTTTTCCTGATGCGTCGCCGTTCGCCGCGACTCGAGTTGTCAGGAAAGTTCGTCGCGGTGGAACACCGCAACCAGCACTCGAGACGAG
>JALYOR010000324.1 GCA_030856765.1 Verrucomicrobiota bacterium
AAGACGCTGATCAACCTCTTCGTCGAGCCCAGCACACGAACGCGCATTTCCTTCGAACTGGCGGCCAAACGTCTCAGCGCCGATATCGTGAACATCTCGGCCTCGGCGTCCAGCCTAACGAAAGGGGAGACACTCAAGGACACGGCCAAGGTGCTCGAAGCCTATCACGCGGATATGATCGTGTTGCGACACAGTTCCGCCGGCGCGCCGCAATTCCTCGCCAGCCGCATCGGCGCGAGCGTGATTAACGCCGGCGATGGCGCGCACGAACATCCGACCCAGGGATTGCTCGATCTCTACACCATTCGCGAGAAGAAAGGCGACGTGGCCGGACTCCATGTGGCGATCATTGGCGACATTCTTTTCAGCCGCGTTGCGCGTTCGAATATTTTCGCGCTCCTCAAGATGGGGGCGCGCGTCACTTTGGTTGGACCGACCACCTTAGTACCGCGCGCGTTTGAAGAGCTCGGTGTCACGGTTTCACACGACCTCGACGAAGTGTTGCCCACGGTCGATGTGGTGAACCTGCTCCGGATTCAGCACGAGCGGCAACGGAAGGAGTACTTCCCGGGACTCAGCGAATACATCCGCCTCTTTGGCCTCACGAAAGCGCGGGCCAAACTCTTGCGGCCCGACTGCCTGATCATGCATCCCGGACCGATTAATCGCGGGGTCGAGATCGACAGCGAACTGGCCGACGGCGCCCAGAGTGTGATCCTCGATCAAGTGACCAACGGCCTCGCCGTGCGCATGGCCGTGCTGTATCTCTGCGGAGGAATCGCCACACCATGAAGACGCTGATTCGCGGCGGACGTATTATCGACCCGGCGAACGGTCGCGATGAAGTCGGGGATCTCTGGATCGAGGACGGGCGCATTGGCAAAACCGGAGATCGGAAAGGGAAAGTCGAAGAGATCGACGCCTCGGGATTAATTGTTAGTCCGGGCCTGATTGATATCCACGTTCACTTTCGCGAACCGGGATTTAGCTGGAAAGAGACGATCGAGTCCGGCGCACGGGCCGCGGCGGCCGGCGGCTTTACCACCGTGGTCTGCATGCCGAACACTGCTCCGGTCGCGGATAGCCCGAGCACGATCGCGTGGATCAGAGACCGTGCGGCGGAAGTGGCTAAGGTGCGCGTGCTGGCGGCCGGAGCGATTTCGAAAAACCTCGCGGGCGAAGAGCTCGCGCCGATTGGTTCGCTCGCGCAAGCAGGGGTGGTGGCGATTACCGACGACGGGCATTGCATTCAGAATAACGAACTGATGCGCCGGGCGGTTGAATATGCACGAATGGTCGGAGTGCCCCTACTCGACCATTGCCAGGACTACAACCTCGTGGGCCATGGCGTCGTCCATGAAGGCTACTGGAGCACGCTGCTCGGGTTGCCCGGCTGGCCCGCGATCGGAGAAGAGGCCATCGTCGCGCGGAACATCCTGCTCGCGGAATGCTGCGATCATCGCATCCATTGCCAGCACATCAGCGCGTCGGGGAGTGTGCGCCTGCTGCGTGAAGCGCGGGCGCGCGGGGTAAAAATCAGCGGCGAAGTCTGCCCGCATCACATCGCTCTGACGGACGAATCGATTCAGGATTTCGACACTAATTTCAAAATGAACCCGCCGCTGCGCACGCAGCGGGATATCGACGCTCTCCTGGGAGGTATCGCCGACGGCACGCTCGAGATCCTGGCCAGCGATCACGCGCCGCACGCGAATTTCGAGAAGGAGGTCGAGTTCGATGCCGCGCCCTTTGGGATTGTCGGGCTGGAAACGGAGCTTGGCCTTTTCATCGATCTCTTGGTGCACAAGCACGGGACGATCGACTTCGCGCGGTTGATCGAGATGTTCACCGTCAATCCAGCGAAATTGTTAGGCCTGGAGGCTGGCTCGCTTTCATTAGGTGCGCCGGCCGATCTCACGCTGATCGATTTGGAAATGGAATGGACGGTCGAGGCCCAGAAATTCGAGTCGGCTTCGCGTAACACGCCGTTCGATGGCTGGAAGCTGAAGGGCCGTGCGGTCCGCACGATCGTCGGGGGCGAAACCGTCTGGCAGCTTGGTTAGGACGGATAGCCGCCGGAGATGTAGTCCCGCAGTTGGTCGAGGGTCGCGTTTTGCGCGGAGATCACTTCCTTGACCAGGTCGCCGATCGAAATCACTCCGCGCAAATTGCCTTCCACGATTACTGGGAGGTGCCGAATTCGCTTGTCGGTCATGAAGCGGAGGCATTCTTCCACCGTCTCGCGCGGATGCGCTGTGGTGAGCTCGGTCGTCATGATCTCGCGCACGATGCTGTTGCGTGAGGTCTTGCCCTTGAGCATCACTTTGCGCGAGTAGTCGCGCTCGGAGACGATGCCGACCAGTTGCTCATTCTCCATCACGAGGAGCGCGCCAATATTTTTCTCCGCCATCAGCGCGATCGCGTCATAGACGGTGGCGTCGGGAGAGATCGACCAGATTTGGTCGTTGCTCTTCCGGCAGAGGATCCTTTCGATCGTGCCGCTCACATCCATGGGGCGAGATTACCCGTCGCCGGAATGGACGCAAACAATTAACGTCCGTGGCGCGCGAACTTTTCTTCGATCAACTTCTCGAGCCAGGCGACGAGGATCGGTTCGGGCAGGCGTTCGAGGACTTCATTGAGAAATCCACCGACGAGCAAGTGGCGCGCAACACTGGCCGGGATGCCGCGGGCTAGAAGGTAAAACATCTCGTCTTCATCGAGCTGACCGGAGGTGGCGCCGTGGCTGCATTTCACGTTGTCGGCCAGGATTTCGAGGCCCGGCATCGAATTCGCCTCGGCGTCGTCGCTGAGGAGAAGATTTCTCACCTTTTGGTAGGCGTCGGTGAAATGTGCATTCGGCTCGACCCGGATCAGGCCGCCGAAGGTATTGCGGGCATGACCGTTGAGCGCGTTCTTGAACAGGAGATCACTGAAAGTGTGGGGCGCGGCGTGGTCCTGCAGAGTGCGGGCGTCAAACTCCTGGGAGTCGTTGCCGATCGACACGGCGAGCATATCGCTGTGCGCGCCTTCGCCAGCGAGGCGGCTGAGACTTTCGAGGCGCGAATATTTTCCGCCGAGACCGAGATGCAGGTTCAGCGCGGTCGCATCGCGGTCGACCGTGGTGGCGTTGATTTGGATGCTGAGGGTGTGATCGCTCCAATCCTGCGTGCAAATGTAGGTGACCTTCGCGCCCGCGCCGACGATGAGGTCATTGACGCCGCAGGCAAAACCGGCGCGCTGGCGATCGGTCGAACGAAAGTTTTCCACCAGCGTGACCTTGGAGAGGTCTTCGGCCACCACGAGGGTGTGCGGGAAGATTGCGGCATTCTCGGCGTGCAACCAATGGAAGGTTTCGAGCGGCAGTTCGATTTCCACGCCGCGCGGGACGTAAAGAAACGTTCCTGATCTGACGAGCGCCTCGTGGAGAGCGGCAAACTTGGCGGAACCGAGTGTCGCCGACTGGCTCATGAAATGGCGCCGAAACAGATCGGCGTGCTCGATCATGGCGCGTTCCAATGGCTGGAAGATAACGCCCTCTTTGCACAGGTTTTCCGCGAGGACGTCGCGTTCCAAGAAATGATCGTCGGCAAAAATGAGGCGCCCGGCCGTCTGATCGAGGCCGCTGGAACGCTCGAGGATCTCGCGACCCTCATCGTCGGAGAGCGCCTCGGACGTGAAGTAGGGGGAAAGATCGAGAGCCCCAACGCTGGAGAAGCGCCAGGCTTGATCAGTGCGCGTCGGCATGGGCAGGCTGTGGAATTGCGTCCACGCCGAGCGCTGCTGCTCAGCGAACCAAGCGGGCAGCGCGTCGTCGCCGCGGGCCTGGATGCCGTCAAGGATTGCGGCTTTTTTTGGCACAGCGGCGGTGACTTCTTCGAGAACGGCTGACGAGTTGCTCATAGCGGGCAGAGACGCGAACGGCGGCCCGGAGACCG
Organism: Verrucomicrobiota bacterium; assembly: GCA_030856765.1. GTDB lineage: Bacteria > Verrucomicrobiota > Verrucomicrobiia > Chthoniobacterales > UBA10450 > Palsa-1392. The sequence continues at coordinate 3,939 of JALYOR010000324.1, forward strand.
CCGTCACACTGCGTCCGTTTTCTGCGGCGAAAACCTAGCCGACAGAGCCTTCCATCTCAAGTTCGATCAGGCGCTTCAGCTCGACGGAGTATTCCATCGGGAATTGGCGGACGAGATCGTTGACGAAACCGTTCACGCTCAGGCTCATCGCCTGGGCCTCGGTCAGGCCGCGCTGCTGCATGTAAAAGATCTGCTCGGCGCTGACCTGGCTGACGCTCGCTTCGTGCTGCACGGCGT
>JALYOR010000332.1 GCA_030856765.1 Verrucomicrobiota bacterium
CAAAGCCTGCGCCCATCGCAAGTCGCTGCCACCCTGGCGGCGATCGAAACCAACTGGCCTTCGGACGCCCCGCCTCTCGCCGAGGTGATCACCGGCTTTCCCTTGGGGCCCGAGGCGCTTTTTCATCTCCTTTCTGTTTCGAGCATCTGCGGGACTCGCCTGAGCCAGCAACCGGAGATTCTCGCCTGGCTTGCCCATCCCGATATTTGCGCCGATCGCCGTGGTCCCCGACGGATGCTGGCCGACTTGCACAACCTGGCGGGCGAGAGAGCGATCGCAGCGGATAACTTTCGCATCCTCCGAGTCTGGAAGGGTCGTGAGATGGTGCGGATCGCGCTGCGGGAGGTCTCGGCAGCGGCGCCACTGGAAGAGACTCTGATCGAGCTGTCGCAGCTGGCTGATATCTGCCTAACGACGGTCTACGAGCATTGGAACCACGAACAACGGCAGCGCTGGGGTTCGCCGGAGAGCCAGTTCGCCATCATCGGAGTGGGAAAGCTGGGCGGCCGCGAGTTAAATCACAGTTCCGATGTCGACCTCATTTTCGTCTACGACGAAGAAGGCCAGCTAACCCCAAATTTCAGCTACCACGAATGGTTCACCCGCCTGGGGAACAAGATTATCGAGACCTTTGCCGCCTCCGACCCGGCCGGCTCTCTCTTCCGGGTGGACCTGCGGTTACGCCCGGAAGGGAGCGCCGGACCGCTTGTTCGCTCCCTCGAGAGCATGGAAAATTATTACGCCGGCTTTGGCGAAATGTGGGAGCGGCTGGCTTTGATCAAGGCGCGCTGGATCTGCGGCGATCGCGAGCTGGCCTACGATTATCTCCGGCAGTTGCAACCCTTTGTTTTCCCAAAGAGTCCGACGCCCGATCTGCTCGACGAAGTGGCGGCGATCAAGACCCGGATCGAACGCGACATCGTCGGGCACGAGGAGCGGGAGCGGAATGTTAAACTGGGCGTCGGGGGGATCCGCGAGATCGAGTTTGTTGCGCAGGCGCAGCAGCTGTTATACGCGGCGCGGCATCCGTTCTTGCAGGAAGCTGGAACCTTGAAAGCACTCCGCGGTTTGGCCGGGCTGGAGTTCTTGCCTAACGAAGACGCGATCAATCTGGAAAAGGCTTATCGTTTTTTCCGGCAGGTCGAGCACCGCCTGCAGATCGAGGCGGAGCAGCAGACGCACACCGTCCCCCAGAAGGGCGCCGCACTCTTGCTGCTCGCACGCAGTCTTGGTTTTACCGATGACGCCGAGCTGATGGCGAAGCTCCGTGAGCGGATGCAAGAAGTCCGCGCGGTCTTCCGGCGGGTGGTTCAGGCGACCGCAGGCAAAGGAACCGCCGCGGCCGATTTTAGCCGATTTCGCGACGAAGCACAAGCAGCCAAGGCCATCGCCCAACTGGGGGAGAGTGCGGCCGGCTTTCACGTCGCGCCCCGGACGCGCCAGATTTTTCGCAAGCTGCGGCCGACTCTGCTTAATTGGCTAACGGGCGCGGCCGATCCCGATGCCACCCTCACGCAGTTTGTCCGTTTCGTGGAGGCCTACTCCTTTCGCTCCCTGCTCTTCGAACTGCTGGCGGCGAATCCGCGTTTGCTGGAATTGCTGGTCAAGACCTTCGATGCGAGCGAGGCGGGCGGAGGGTGGCTGATTCGCCGCCCCCAATGGCTGGAAGAATTGACCCGGAGCGGAATGCTCGACCGGACCTTCGACGTGGCCCAACATCTCGAGCGTCTCGAGTCGTTAGGCGCGACCTCCGAAAAAGTGGACCCCGTCCGGGTCTATCGACAGCGCGAGTCCCTCCGCATTCTACTGCGGGACGTCCTGGAGATTGTCCCGCTCTCCCAATTGCTCGCCGAACAAAACGACCTGGCCGAGGCCTGCCTCGTTTACGTCGATCGTTTATTGAATCCGGAACAATCTCTCACCATCGTCGCGCTGGGAAAATTTGGCGGACGCGAGATCGGTTATGGGGCCGATCTGGACGTCATTTTTGTCGGCGAGAATCCGCGCCCGGCGCAGAACTTGATTGGCGAGATGGCGCTCTCGACCGCGGAGGGCAGTTTCGCCACGATCGATTCACGTCTCCGGCCGGAAGGGGAGCAAGGGCCGCTGGTCTGTTCCTTGGAAACGTTGCGCACCTATTATGAAAAGCGGGCGCAGTTTTGGGAGCTGCAATCGTTGACCCGGGCGCGCGCGATCAGCGGTCCGTTACGCTACGACTTCGAAGCGCTGGCGAAGGAGCTGTGGCTGGAGGCCGGACGCCGGTCCGATATCGTCACACAAATCGAGAACATGTTGGTGCGGATTGCGACTGACCGGGGAAGTGGCAACGACTTTTACGATTTCAAGACCGGGATCGGCGGGATGATCGAGGCCGAATTCCTCGTCCAGGGATTGCAGATGCGCTACGGCATTTGGGAACCGAATTTCCTCCGCGCATTGGACAAGTTGCGCGGGCAAAAAGTGATGGAAGCAGGCGACGCGGGAAGTTTGCGAAGCGCTTACAATTTTCTGCGCTCCTGCGAGTCGGTCCTGCGTCGCTGGGGAAACCGGAGTGTCGCGCGCTTGCCGGCCAGCCGAGAGGACGAGAATATGTTTGCCCGGCGGATGAAGTGCGCGACGATCGAGCAATTTCGCGCCCCCTACAGCAAAGCGCGCGAGACGATTCACTCGCTCCGGCTGCGTTATCTGGTTGAATGATTGCAGGGCGGGCGCTCCGCCTGCCCCGTTGCGGTGAAAGCCGCCCTCGGTCTAAAAACTGGCAGGCGGGGCGCCCGCCCTACAAAAGTTTGGCCAGTTGCGCGAGCAGCCAAAAACTGACCGCCAAACTAACGATTAGAATGGCCGCCAAGGCCACCAGAACGAGAGCGACAAAGAGCCAATCGCTCTTGGTGGAACTTCGTGGCGCCCCCGTGTGCCGCTTGAGCAACTCGTAATTGCGGGCATTGGATTTGAACCAAAAAGAAAAGGCGTCCCCGACCACCGGGATGATACCGATCGCTTCGTTGATCAGGATGTTGAGCGACATGCGGGCCAGAAGAATTTTCGGAAGACCGCGGCGCGCCGCGGCGATCAAGGCCATGGCCGAAATAATGGCCGAACCGGTGTCACCCAAACCAGGGAGCAAACCCATCAGCGGGTCGAGCCCAAAGCGAAACTTGGTGCCGGGGACGCGCAGAAAGTTGTCCATGATGAGGGCGAGCCAGCGAAAGAGCGGCTCAACCTCGGCGCGTTTTTGCTTTTCCTCGGGGGGGAGGACTTCCCAATCGAGTTCTTGAACTTTTTCGGACTGGGGCATGGTTAACGAAAAGCTGTCATCCCGATCCGGCGCAGCGCGGAGAGGGATCCCTCTCGATGGGCGCGGGCGCGCAATTTAGCCCGGAATCTCTTTGAGCATTTGCGCGTTGGTCGGGAATTTCTTCACGAACATGAGCAAACGCTCGATCGCTTCGACCGGCTTATGGCCGGCGAGACCGCGCCTAATGAGATTGATCTTGTCCAGTTCCCAAGGCTGCAGGAGCAGTTCCTCGCGTCGGGTGCCCGAGAGGAAAATATCGACTGCCGGGTAAGTGCGCTGATCGCTGATCTTGCGATCGAGGACGAGCTCCATGTTGCCGGTGCCTTTGAACTCCTGGAAAATCAATTCGTCCATTCGACTGCCGGTCTCGATCAAGGCCGTCGCCACGATCGTGAGGCTGCCGGCTTCTTCGGTGTTGCGAGCGGCCGCGAAAAGCTTTCTCGGAATCTCCATCGCGCGCGCGTCGATACCACCGCTCATGGTCCGTCCGCCGCCGCCGGTCGCGTTGTTGAAAGCCCGGGCGGTGCGGGTAATCGAGTCGAGCAGGATAAAGACATCCTTGCCCGCCTCGACGAGACGTTTGGCGCGCTCGACCGCGAGTTGAGCGATGCGAGTGTGGCTCTTGATGTCGCTGTCGTTCGAGCTGGCCATCAATTCGGCCGACGGGACGGTGCGGCGAATTTCGGTCACTTCCTCCGGTCGTTCGTCCACCAGTAGGATGATCAATTTCATCTCCGGATGGTTCTTCACCACTGCGTCGGCGATGTGCTGCAAGAGCGTGGTCTTACCAGTGCGCGGCGGAGCGACGATCAAGCCGCGCTGGCCTTTGCCTAACGGCGTCATGAGATCCATGATCCGCGTGGTGTAACGATCGGGCACGGTCTCGAGTTTGATCCGTGAGTTGGGGTTGATCGTGGTCAGCTCTTCAAACGGCGCCAGATCCTGATACTTGGTCGGCTCTTCGTCGTTGATCTTGAGCAGACGGGTGAGTTGTGGGCCGCGACTGCCGCGCCGGGTTTCGCCGTAGACCCACATCCCGTCGCGGAGTTGAAAGCGCCGCACGATTTCCGGGGTGACAAAAATATCCTGCGGGGTCTGGACAAAGTTGCGTTTCGCGTCGCGGAGGAAACCGAAACCTTTCCCGGAAATCTCGATAATGCCTTCGCCGAATTCAGGTTCCCGCGGCAGTTCGCCATTGGTGTGACCTTGGGAACCCTCACGTTGATCCTGGGATTGCTCGCCACCGCTGGGCACGTCGACAAAACTTTCGGCATCCTGGCGGCGAAGTTCGCTTTCCCGCGAGCCGTCGTCCTGGAGCATCTCAGGTCCGTTGGTGCGTCCCGGCTTGTCGCGGTTCGCTTCTCCAGAAGTGCCATGCCCGCGGTCTCCGTCATTGCGGCGCCCGGAACGGCGGCGGGATGGGCGACGCCGCCGGAAGGGGGCGTTCGTTGCCTGAGTAGGCTCTTTTTGAATTTCTTCGCTCATAATTGAAACCGGCGTTTTAGCGGAGGCAGCACGGCGGTGCGCCTCGCAGTTCTCAGGCTGGCAATTTCGCCAGCAGCTCTTCGGGAATCTCTAAATTGGAATAGACGTTCTGAACGTCATCGTCGTCTTCGAGGCTTTCGCAGAGACGTAATACCTGCAGCGCAGCCTCCTCGTCGGCGACATGAACAGTCGTGTCGGGAATGAAAGTAAACTTTGCCCCATCGATCGTGACGCTCGCGTGTTTGAGCGCCTCAGCTACGGCGTAGAGCTGATCGTGGGAAGTGAGGATAACATACTGTTCCTCCTCCGTTGTCAACTCTTCCGCCCCAGCTTCGAGCGCTAATTCGAAGAGGCGTTCCTCCTCTATCGTCTCTCGCGGCACGGTGATCTGTCCTTTTTTGTGGAACAGGTAAGAAACACTGCCGCTGGTCGCGAGGTTGCCGTGGTTCTTGGAAAAAATATGCCGCATTTCGGCCGCGGTCCGGTTCTTATTGTCCGTGGTGGCTTCAATCAGGAGCGCGACTCCACCCGGTCCATAGCCTTCGTAGGTCATCTCTTCGAAATGCGCCTGGTCGACTCCCTCGCCCGTCCCGCGCTTGATTGCCCGCTCAATGTTGTCGTTAGGCATACTCTGCGCCCGGGCCATCTCGATCACGCTGCGGAGGCGGGCGTTGCCGGCCGGATCGCCGCCCCCGATGCGCGCGGCCACGCTAATCTCCTTCGAGAACTTGCTGAAGAGCGTTCCACGCTTCACGTCGAGCGCACCTTTGGCCCGCTTGACCTTTGACCATTTGCTATGTCCCGACATGGATTGGGAAAAAACGCAGGTTAGCCGGACCAACCAATGTTGCGCGGAGGGGCAGCGAAAAACGGGCCAGTCTCAAGAGAAGACGATCTCCGAGGAGGCAAACCGACGCCCATTAAACCGCACCGTGCCGGAATTGTCAACCTTGCCGCAACCTCGATCAATGCATCTGTCGAGGGCTGACCTGCGTCTTAGTTTTAGTGAAAGTTCGTTTTCATATTGGCCCGGCGGCGCGCCTTGGCTGGGCGGATGGTCGACCGCCCGCTTCCCGATCCCCCCTTGCGTCCGAGCGAATTTTTCGTCTGGTGAGCTCTGCGTGGCGATTCACCCTGGCAGCGTTCCTCGGGATTCCGGCTCTTTCCAGCCCGGCGCTGCCGCCCCGCGCGATCCAGCCGAGGCTGAGTTGGTACGCCAGATGAGGACCGGTCACGAGGGTGCCTTTGCCACTTTTTACGATCGATTCGCTCCCGGGCTCTTTTCCATGATCTACGCCATCCTGCGAGACCAGAAGGAATCGGAGGACGTCCTGCAGGACGCGTTTGTGCAGATGTGGAAACGGACCGCGACCTATGACGCCTCGCGGAGCAGCTTGTTTACCTGGGCGGTCATGATTTCCCGGCACAAGGCCATCGATCGTCTCCGCTCGCGACAACGCCAGACCCGCCTGGCCGAGGCGGTCGCAAACGAAGGAGGCACCCACGCCACTCCCTCCTCCGAACGTGCGGACAACGCCCTCGCCCGTAACGACGATCAGGGACGGATCCGGGCGGCCCTGCAGCAGATCGGCGAGGACCAGCGGGAGGCCATCGACCTGGCCTTTTTCGTCGGGCTGACTCAAACCCAAATTTCCGAAAGGCTGGGCGCTCCGCTCGGCACAGTGAAAGCACGCATTCGGCGCGGGCTCCTCGCCCTGCGCGATGCCCTCGGAGAAGAATCATCGTGAACGAGCAACTCGAAGAACAGGCTTCGCTTTACGTCCTTGGCCTTCTGGAAGGCGAAGAGGTAACTGCGTTCGAGCAGCAGCTCCAGGCGGACGCCGAGCTGCGCGCCTTGGTCGATCAACTCGATGATACTGCCGCGACTCTGGCGGACGCGGCGCCCCCGCGCCCTCTTCCGCCCGATCTGCGCACCCGGGTGCTCGACGCGGTGAGCAGCGGAAAAACGGTCGCCTTCCCGCGGCGTCACAATTGGATTCCGTGGCTCGCCGCAGCCTGTTTGGCGCTGACCTGCGCTTATCTCGTCGCGGAGCGCGGCGGATTGCAGAAGCGCATCAGCCGGCTCGAGAAGCGCGACATCCTTTCCCAAATCCAGATCGCTTCGCTCAGTTCCAAGGTGGAGAATGCCCCCGACGCCAACGCCGTCGTCGTCTGGGACGAAAAAAAACAACGGGGCGTTTTGAAAGTAACCAAGCTTCCGCGCAACGCAGAAGACGCCGATTATCAGCTTTGGTTGGTGGATCCGCGCTACAAGGATCCGGTAGCCGGCGGGGTCTTTCACGTCAGTAATGACGGAACTCTGCAGGTGCCATTCCATCCCGCCTCCCCGGTGCGCGAGGCGGCGGGGTTTGCCATCAGTCTCGAACGCAAGGGCGGAGTGACCAAGGCGGAAGGCCCGATCGTTTTGCTCGGAAAATGAGGCGGGGTTTTTTCGCGATCTTTGGCCTGCTCGCGTTCGCGGCCAACGTCCTTGCCCATTCCGCGCTCGAGCGGACCCAACCGAAAGATGGCGCGAGCTTGAAGGAAGCGCCGCGCGAGATTCAGATGTGGTTCTCCGAGCCGATCAAGGTGGGGTTGAGCACGATCGAAGTGCGCGATGCAGCCGGCAATCAGGTCGACCAACGCGACCTGCGCACAGGCGAAAAGACGCCGGCCCTGGTTCGATTGTCCCTCCCGGAGAAACTCGCGCCCGGAACTTACAAAGTGACCTGGAGCGCCGTCGCTCAGGATCTCCATGTCGGGAAGGGCAGTTTCAGTTTTCGGATTGCTCCCTAACGACCTGCTGCCAGCGCGAACTGGTAGATGAGCCCGAGCGCGCCGGCGCCGAGGACGACCGGAATGATTTGCCAACGCCAGCGAAGCAGCCCGACGAACGCTACCGCGCTGAGCAGGATGGCAAACCAATCGGGTGCGCCCCCGGGGAAAAGCGCATGGAGTCCGAACCAAACCGCCAGATTCAAGACCACGCCCACCACCGCGGCTGTGATGGTGGAAAGCGCGGCCTGCGACTCACGGTTACCACGCAGCCGCTCGATATAAGGCGCGCCGAGAAAAATCCAGAGAAAGCACGGAACAAAAGTTGTCCAGGTGGTGATAAGTGCGCCTGCGGTCGCGGCGACTAGAGGCGAGAACTGGCCGGGATGATTCCACCCGCCCATGAAGCCGACAAACTGGAGGACCATGATGAGCGGACCTGGCGTGGTCTCGGCCAGGCCGAGGCCATCCATCATCTGCCCCGGCTGGAGCCAGCCATAGTGAGCCAGGGCTTCTTGCGCGACGTAAGGGAGCACGGCGTAGGCGCCGCCGAAGGTGACGACGGCCGCTTTGCTGAAGAAGAGCCCCTCTTGGAAAAGGGTATGGCCCGTGCCTAACGAAAAGCCGAGAGCGATGAGCGGCGCGAACCAAAGAATCAGACTCACCAGCAAAACGCGGAGCGCGCGGCCCCACGAAGGCCGGGTGTGCAGAGGCGATTCGACTTCGTCGCCCAGCACCGAGTCTCTTTCCGACTTTGCCGGGCTGGTCGCGACGGCGAATTTCGCTGGCCAGATCTTACCGCCCACAAACCCGAGCAGTCCGGCACTCAGGACGATGATCGGAAACGGCACCTTCCCGAAATAAATGGCCACAAAGGCCAGCGCAGCGATCGACCACATCACCTCGTTCCTAAGCGATTTGCGGCCGATCCGGATGACCGCGCCGGCGACGATCGCAATCACCGCCGGTTTCAGGCCATAGAAGATCGCCGCGATCCAAGGCACCTGACCGTAGGCGGCATAGACGAAACTGAGCGTCCAGAGCAGAAACATCGAAGGAAGGACAAAAAGCGCGCCCGCCACGATTCCGCCTGCGGTGCGGTGCAGGAGCCACCCGATGTAGATCGCGAGCTGCGTCGCCTCCGGTCCCGGCAGGAGCATGCAAAAATTGAGCGCGTGCAGAAAACGCGCCTGGCCGATCCACCGCTTCTTTTCCACCAGCTCGGTTTGCATGATCGCGATCTGCCCGGCCGGGCCGCCGAAGCTGATGAAGCCGAGTTTGAGCCAGAAGCGAAAGGCTTCGCGAAAACTCGGGTGAACGGCGGCAGGTTTGTCCACAGATTCCGCAGATTTTCACAGATTGGATGGAAGGGAAAGCCGGTTCGTGAACAAAAAAATCTGTGTCATCTGTGTAAATCTGTGGATAAATTCTTAACCGTAGTCGGTGCGGGACCGGCGGGATTGCGTGCGGCGGAGGTCGCGACCAGCAAAGGTGCGCGGGTGCTAATTTGCGATGCCCAAGGCTCGGCGGGCCGAAAATTTCTCGTCGCCGGCCGCGGGGGCCTGAATCTGACCCACAGCGAGCCGGTGGAAAACTTTCCTGCCCGTTATCGTGCGGAGCCGGAAAGATGGCGCGATTTGCTGGCTGAGTTCGGCCCTGAGGCGCTGCGGACCTGGGCGGAGGAATTGTCGGTCGAAACCTATGTCGGGACGAGCCAGCGCGTTTTTCCGCGCGGTCAAAAGGCGGCTGTGCTCTTGCGCGCCTGGCTGCAGCGGTTGCGGACGAGCGGTGTCGAGTTCAAAACTGGCGCGCGCTTGAGTCGCCTAACGAGAGAGGGAAATCTCTGGCGCCTGGAATTTGCCGACGGCAGTCAGAGGACTGCCGGTGCCGTCGTGCTGGCGATGGGTGGTGCGTCCTGGCCGGACACTGGTTCCGATGGGACGTGGCCCTCCATCCTCGCGGCGCACGGGGTCGAGATGGTGCCGTTCGCAGCGGCCAACTGCGGTTGGAATGTGCGCTGGCCGAGGGCCGTTTTGGAACACGCGGAAGGTTTGCCGCTCAAAAACCTCAACGTGACCGCGGCTGGTGAAACCGTCTCGGGCGAGCTTTTGATCACCCGCTACGGTTTGGAAGGCGGCGCGATTTATCGCCTAGGCCCGCTTCTTCGCGGCATGGCCGAGCCCGAATTGCGGATTGATTTCAAGCCGCAGGTCGCGGCCGAAGTGTTGCGCGAACGCGCGGCTCAACTGCGTGCGCCTAACGAATGGTTTAAGGTCTGGAAGTTGAGCCCGGGTGCCATCGCGCTGCTGCAAAGTTTCTTCCCGGACGACTGCTCCGACCCCAGCAAAGCCATCACGCGACTCAAGGATTTCCCCATACCCTTGGAAAGCCCGCGGCCGATCGCCGAGGCGATTTCGACCGCAGGCGGCGTCCGGTGGCACGAGCTGGACGACCAGCTCATGCTCCGAAAAATGCCGCGCGTTTTCCTGGCTGGGGAAATGATCGATTGGGAAGCGCCCACCGGCGGTTACCTGCTACAGGGGTGCTTCTCTACCGGGACGCGGGCGGGACGTGCGGCTGCGCGGATCACCGCACCATGAAACTGGTCAGGCGGAAGCGTGACCCCGGAGGGACGCCCTTCTGGGCGTCCAGTTTCTTGGCCTCTAGCTCATCCACCTGTTCCACCGCTTGCGGAGCGGCTTCACATAGTCATCCACGTCGACGTCTCGCACTCGATCGATGCCGCCCTTGACCGCTTCGGCGGAATCCGCGTAACCACGTTTCACGCTCTTCATTAAGCCGGGCAGAAACGCAGGCGACATCGTGCTCCAATCAATTTCGCGCAGAGCGCGCTTGATCGAAAGCGGGGTCGGCTCTTCGGGCCGCGACGAGTAGCGGATAGCCAGCCCGATCGCGAGCCCCAAGGCGAGCGCACCGAGCACGGTCGGCACCGGGTTTTCCCGAAGGAAAAACTCCGTCCGCTCCCGCACCACGACTGCCTTTTGCCGCGTCTGATCCCAGGTATCCGAAGCCGCGTCCGAAAATTTCCGCGCTCCCTCGGCCATCCGGGCCTGGGCGCCACGTTCGTTCATCTCGCTCCCAAATTCCGTTTCAGACATCGGATCTTTGTCCGTAAAATTGTCTCCGTTCGAATTCTTCATACCTTAAAATCGCACATCGCGGCCATTTTGCGTCCTTCGATTCGGGATTTCCGGAGAGGAATCGCATCCGATAGCCCGAGCAAGTGCGAAGGAAGAGGAACGCAGTTGCAGGAGGACAACATTATGAGCGACGAAGCGACACCAAAACCGGTGGATTTGACCGCCGAAGAGAAATATTGGCAGGAGCACCATCACGACCAGCCGCATGCGGAGGAAGGGAAGCCTTTCGAGCATTACGCGCCGGCCTATCGGGTGGGCGCCGAAGCCGCCGAGAAATATCCGGGCAAGGAGTTTCACGAGATCGAGGATTCGATTGCGCTCGATTACGAGAAGCACCAGATCGGCTCGGCGCTGCCGTGGGATCATGTGCGCGGAGCTTCCCGGGCCGCCTGGTCCAAGGTCAGCGGGCTCGACTCTCCGCGTGACCCGACCCGTGGGATGCGCGGCAGCATCTAATTCGGCTTGAGGTAGACAGCATGGTAACCGGTCGCGCTTTAGCGCCACTGGTGCTTCGGGTATTTGCGCTGTAGCTCCTGCTTGATGCGGGGGTAACTATCCCGCCAAAAAGTGGCGAGGTCTTCCGTGATCTGGATCGGGCGGTGATTCGGTGCCAGCACCTCGATTCGCAGCGGAAACTGAGCAGCGCCGAGCGCGAGCCCATTGTTCACTCCATAGAGGTCCTGGATGCGGGCGGCCACGGTGGGCGGTTTGTCCGCTCCATAAACGATCTTCGCGGTTCGATCGTTAGGCAGTTTGATCCGCTCCGGCGCGAGCTGGTCGAGCGCAGCCCGCTGGTTCGTGCTGAGCCAGGACTTCAAGACTGGTCCGACGGGGCGTTCCTTGATCTCCTTATAACTCGTCGCTCCCTGGCAGACTTGCTCGATCAAGAGGGCCCGATCCGAATCGCCGATCGGCGGCAATTCAAGTTCGGGAAAGGCCCGGGCGGCGAAGTTGAGTCGAGCGATCCATTGTTCGACCGCGTGGTCCCATTTCTTGAGCGGGCAGGTTCCCGCCATCACCTCGCGAGCCAGGAGCGCGGCCGCTTCCGCCGCCGGCACGCGATCGGATTTCTTTTCCGTCAAAACGAGATCGCGGAAGAGGACGACCGTGCGGCCAACGACGCGACGCGACGCGCTGTCGAAGGTAACCTCGGTCTTTTCCTGGACAGCGTCGGGGAAAAGCTCCTCCAGCCATTCCAGCTTGATCGCGGTGGCCAGCGAGAGCAAAACCTGCCTTTCACCATCGCTCGATTCGATCTCCCGGATTTCCGAAGCGGTCAGAAGGCGTGCTCGATGGACGACGCTTTCCCGCGCCAACACGCCGCGACGGTTATGCACCAGCGCGCAGCGGAGGGTGCCTTCATCGAGCCGCACTGCCACCTGATCGGGAAATCCCGCCAGGACGCAACGTGCGATCGCGCCCGTCTCCGCCTCGCGCTCCGACGTTTCGAGACCTTCCGCCCTCCCGATGGCCAGGAATTGTTCCCAGAGTTGGGCCGCTTCGCGCGCCGCACCCGCATTGACGCCGAGGCGGGCGCAACGCCGCGAATCGAAGTTGTTTTTTTCCGCAAAACGAAAAGCGCGCAGCAGAATGAAGAGATCAGACTCATCGTCGCTGCCGAAAAAGTCTTCGCGCTCACCGCGCATTTCCTTTCCTTCCGCGCGGCGGAGGAGATTGCGACCCTGGGTGAGGGCGGCGATCAAAGTGACGGCGCGGACGCAGCCCTGCTCCTCCGCAGCGAGCAACATGCGCGCGTAACGCGGATGAACCGGGAAAGCGAGCATCCGCCGACCTAACGCCGTCAGTTTGCCGGCGAGCGCGGGCGCCCCGCCCGCGCTCCCCAGAGCCCCGAGATCGGTTAGCAATTGCTCCGCGCTTTCGAGCGCTTTCGGATCGGGCGGCTCCAGCCAGCGAAAGGCCGCGATGTCTTCGATCCCGCTGGCTTTTAAGGTCAAAACAACCTCGGCAAGATCGAGGCGTTTCACCTCCGGAAGTTCCTGCGCCGCGCGCTCGAGATGTTCGCTTTCTGTCCAAAGCCGCAGGCAATGGCCCGGCGCGGTGCGTCCGGCCCGGCCGGCGCGTTGATCGGCGGCCGCTCGGCTGATCTTTTCGATGAAGAGCGTGTTGATCCCGCGGCGCGGATCGAACCGCGCGATGCGGGCGAGGCCGGCATCGATCACCACCCGCACGCCATCGATCGTGAGAGAAGTCTCCGCCACATTCGTCGCCACGATGACCTTGCGTTTGTCGTACTGGCGAAGAGCTGCATCCTGCTCGCCCGGTGGCAGCTCGCTATAGAGCGGCAGCGCGACAAAACGATCGCTCACGGGCGAGGCGCGCAGCGCGGAAATCGTCCGCGTGATTTCGTATTTTCCCGGCATGAAAACAAGGACATCGCCTTCCGTCTGCCGCGCGAGGCGCCCGAGCTCATCTGCGGCCAGATCCCAGATCGGGTAATTCTCCGCCCGCACCGGTTTCGTCAGGTATTCGATCGCGACTGGATGCATCCGGCCGCTCGAAGTCAGGATCGGGCAGGGGGCGAGATATTTCTCCAGCTTGTCCGACTCGAGGGTCGCGGACATGACGACGAGTTTGAGGTCGGGCCGGGTCGTTTCTTGCAGTTGCGCCGTACGCGCGAGAGTGATGTCGCCGTAGAGATGGCGCTCATGGAATTCGTCGAAAAGGATAGCCGCGACGCCGCGCAGCTCGGGATCCTGCAGGAGTTGCCGGAGGAGAATTCCCTCGGTCACAAAACGAATGCGGGTCTTCTTCGATGCGACCTTTTCGAACCGAATCTGGTAGCCGACTTCGTCGCCCAATCGGCCGCCACGCTCGACGGCGACGCGACTCGCGAGTAGACGAGTCGCGAGTCGGCGTGGCTGCAGGATTACCACTTCGCCTTGTCCCAGCAGACCGCGATCGAGCAGAATCTGCGGGACTTGAGTCGATTTTCCCGAGCCGGTTGGCGCCTGCAGGATCAGTCGCGGCCGGGCTGCGAGCGACCTCACGAGCTCATCCTCGAGCTCGTAAATGGGCAGTTCGCACGGGCTCATGCGCCCGCCGCGCGAAAGTCGGCTTCGAACTCCGCGATATCCTGCTCCGTCACTGACCACGAACACATCAGGCGGTAGATGTCGGGCTCGATCATTTTATAGAAGTGCCAGCCGCGCCCCTCTAGCTTCTCCGCCATTTCGTTAGGCAACGGCAGGAAGAGAGCGTTCGCTTCTCGCGGAAAGGCGAGGGCCGCTCCCGCGGCGCGAAGTTTCTCCTCCAGCAGTCGCGCCATTTTGTTGGCCTGCCGGGCGTTCTTTAGCCAGACGTCGTCGGTCAGCAATCCAACCCACGGCGCGGCGAGGAACCGCATTTTGGAGGCGAGCTGCGCCCCTTGTTTGGCGCGGTAATCGAAATCCCGGGCCAGTTCGCGATTGAAGAAAACGACCAGCTCACCCGCGGCGGTCCCGTTTTTTGTTCCTCCAAACGAAAGGACATCCACTCCGCGTTGCCAGGTAATCTCCTTTGGCGGGCAGTCGAGCGCGGCCACCGCGTTGGCGAACCGCGCCCCATCCATGTGCACGCGTAACTGGTGTTCGCGGGCAAAACCGGCGGTGGCCTCCAACTCGTCAGGGGAGTAAATGGTGCCGACCTCCGTGGCCTGGGTGAGACTGAGCGCGCTTACCTTGGTTGAATGCACGTCGCGATGCCGTCCCATCACTTCCGTCGCTTGCGCGAGGTCCAGTTTGCCATTCTCACCGCCGATGCGGAGCAGTTTGGCACCGCCCGAAAAAAATTCTGGCGCTCCGCATTCGTCGGTCTCGATATGGGAGCGCTCGTGGCAGATCACGCTCTCGAAAGAGCGGGCCAGATGCGCCAGCGCGAGGGCGTTGGCCGCGGTCCCGTTGAAGACCAGAAAGGTCTGGCAGTCGGTCTCGAAGATCTCGCAAACCCGGGAGCAGACTTCTTTGGTCCAGGCATCGTCGCCATAGGAGACAGCGGATTCGGTATTCGCCCCCACCAGCGCGGCCCAGGCTTCGGGGCAAACGCCGGTCGTATTGTCGCTCGCAAATTGGTAACGGTGACGGGTCGGCATCGGCAGAATCCCTAGCCGACATTGCCGAGGTGGGCAACTTGCCTAACGAAAGGAAGATGCCTGAAAACGGCACGGCGCTTGAGCGGATTCTGTCGTGTCCGCTGTCGCAGCGGATCGGACCCGAGCAGAGATATACGCTGAGACAGCGCCCACTACGGCGCACCGCTTTGCCGAATGGCGCGGCCCGCTTTATCCTCGACCCCATGAGTGCCCTGCAAGCCGCCGTCGAACGGCGCGGACAACAAATTTTTGACCTGGTCGATCAGCACCCGGAATCAATCTTCAGCAAAGCCGGTTTCTACCAAAAGATGATGGCTTTCTCGATGAAAGACGAGGCCTTCAAGGTGCAGATGTTTCGCTTTGTCGACGTCCTCGCTTCTCTCCGCCGGTCGAGCGACATCGTCACTCACTTGCGGGAATATTTTCACGGGATGGATTCCTTCATTCCGATGATGCAGACAGGGTTGAAAGTGGCCGGGATTTTCCCGTGGCTCACCGCCTTCATCCTGCGGCGCAACGTCTCCGGGATGGCGCGCCAGTTCATCGCGGGCAAGGACGGCAGCGACGTGATGAAAACGCTGCGCCAGAAGCGCAAGCAGGACATCGGTTTCACCGTCGATTTGTTAGGCGAGGCGGTCGTGAGCGAAAAGGAAGCCGACGAGTATGCGGCGCGGGCGATGGAGTTGCTCGAGACTCTTTCGCGTGAGACGGGCGGCTGGAGCGATCCGTTAGGCAAAAACGCCGAGCTTTTCCCGGTGGTCAACCTGTCGCTCAAAATCTCGGCCTTTTATTCGCAGATGGATCCGGCCGCACCCGAGGAAGCGATCGCCCATCTCGCGCCCAAGCTCCGCCCGATTCTCCGCCGGGCGAAGGAGCTCGGCGCGTTCGTCAATTTCGACATGGAGAGCTACGCGCAGAAGAACAGCACGCTCGACCTCTTCAAGGCGCTGTTCGTCGAGCCGGAATTCGCAGATTGGCCGCAGGTTGGAATTGTCGTGCAGGCTTACCTGCGCGACGCGGAGCGTGATCTGCGCGACTTGATCGAGTGGGGCCGCCGCCGCGGCACGCGCTTCGCCGTCCGGCTGGTGAAGGGCGCCTACTGGGATTACGAAAAGATTGTCTCCCAGCAGAACGGCTGGCCTTGCCCCGTCTTCCTGCAAAAACCCGAGAGCGACGCCTGTTTCGAGACTTGCAGTCGCATCCTGCTCGAAAACGAATCGATCGTGACGGCCGCCTTCGGCTCGCACAATGTCCGGAGTATCGCGCACGCGATGGCCTGCGCCGAGGAGCTCGGGGTCGAGAAAAGCCGGTTCGAGTTCCAACTCCTCTACGGCATGGCGGGACCGATCAAGCGCGCCCTCGTCGAGACGGGTTATCGGGTGCGGGAATATTCACCGGTCGGCGAGCTGCTCCCCGGCATGTCTTATCTCGTTAGGCGTCTGCTCGAGAATACTTCCAACGAAGGTTTTCTCCGGGCCAAGTTTTCCGACAACCAGTCGGCCGCCCAATTGCTCCGCGATCCGAACGATCTGATCACGGAGGATCCCCGTCCGCCGCTCGAGATGCAGCCGAGCCAATATCATTCGAGCGCCGCTTTCCCGCTCGACACTCCACCGGGCGACACCTACGAAAACGCGCCGCTGGTCAATTTCGTTCACCGCCAGACGCAGGAGGAAATGAAGGCCGCGTTGTGCGAAGTGCGGGGGCGTTTTGGCCGGCAGTATCCGCTCACCATCAATGGCGAAAATTTCACGACCGGGAAATGGATGTCGTCAGTCAATCCGAGTCAGCCTAACGAAATCGTGGGCAGCGTGGCGGAGGCCGGCATCCCGGAAGCCGAGCGCGCTTTGACGGCCGCCCGCGGAGCGTTCGACCAATGGTCGCGCACTTCGGTGGAACATCGCGCGCAACTCCTCGAGCGGGTGGCTGCGATCATGGCCCGGCGGCGCTTCGAGCTTTGTGCGTTCGAAGTTTTCGAAGTGGGCAAGGCGTGGGAGGAAGCCGATGGCGATCTGCGCGAAGCGATGGATTTTTGCCTCTTCTACGCTCAACAAATGCGCATTCTCGGCCGCCCCCGGATCACTCAGCATGTCGCGGGTGAGGAAAACTACCAGCACTACTGGGGACGCGGCGTCGCGCTCGTGATCGCACCGTGGAACTTCCCGATCGCGATCCTCTGCGGCATGGTCTCGGCCGCGCTCGTCACCGGCAACACCGTCCTGATGAAGCCGGCCGAGCAGTCCGCCATCTGCGGTGCGCTCTTGATGGAAATGTTTGAGGAAGCAGGTGTGCCCAAAGGCGTGCTCAACCTGCTTAATGGCGACGGCGCGGTCATCGGCGAGCACCTCGTCAACCACAAGGATGTCGATCTGATTGCCTTCACCGGTTCGCGCGAAGTCGGCCTCCACATCTGGAAAGCGGCTGGGCAAACGCAGCCGGGTCAGCGCGAACTCAAGCGCGTCATTTGCGAGATGGGCGGAAAGAACGCGATCATCGTCGATTCCGACGCCGACCTCGACGAGACGATCGTCGACTCGATTTACTCCGCTTTCGGTTACCAGGGGCAGAAATGCTCCGCGCTTTCGCGCCTCATCGTGCTGGAGGAAAACTATGACCGCGTGATGGAGCGCCTCCTCGCCGCGGCCGCCAGCTTGCGGGTCGGAAACCCAGAGCAACCTGGGATCACCGTCGGCCCGGTGATCGACGAGACGGCTTACCAACGCATCCTGGAAACGATCGAAGCCGGCAAGCGCGAAGCGACCCTTGCCTACCAGGCGAAGGATGTGCCTAACGAAGGCTACTTCATCCCGCCGACCATCTTCACCGATGTCAAACCGACCGCCCGGCTGGCGCGGGAGGAAATTTTCGGACCCGTCCTGAGCGTGATCAAAGTGCGCAATCTCGACGAAGCGCTGCGGGTGGCGAACGAGACGGATTACGCCCTCACGGCGGGCTTTTTCTCGCGCAGTCCGGCCAACATCGAGCGGATCAAAGCCGAGCTGGTGGCGGGGAACGTCTACGTCAATCGCTCCTGCACTGGCGCGGTCGTCGGGCGGCACCCTTTCGGCGGTTTCAAGATGAGTGGCGGCGGAACGAAGGCCGGCGGAGGCGATTATCTGCTCCAATTTCTTATCCCGCGCATCGTGACCGAAAACATTATGCGGCACGGCTTCGCACCGGAGGAAACGCCACGCTATCGCGAGGAATTCCTCGTTAGGCGATCGGGTTCGACGGTGGCCGAGAGAAAAGGCTGAGATATCTGGACGGCCTCTACCGCCAAAGGAGGTAGGCTTGGTGGATCACCGTTGCGAGTGGCCAAACGCAAACGACCGAGACCAAGCCAAAGATGAAACCTTCGAGCCACAAATCTCGCTTGGAATCGGCGCGCAAAGTGGCCCGGGCCTCACGATAGAATTCCCGCCGGCGAGGGGGCCAATCGCCGTCGCCGAACCAGTTGCCCTCGCGCCGCGGTTGAAACTCGCCGTCGACGCGGGGAAACGAATTTTCCCGTCGTGACGGGCGGTCATAGCGTGACAGCCACCGTGTCGAGCCAACTTGCGGTTCGTGCTTCATGTTCTCATCCAGAGCCCAAAGCGGGCTAACCGTCACCCGCCGGTTGAAGTTTAGGACGATTTGGAAACTCGTCCAGCGGCCGCCACGAGGCGCGCGGCGCGCTCTGCTGTTTCCGGCGCACGCTCCCAGATCGCGGGTGTGACTCCGAGCTTGTGATTGAATTGACGAGTGCCAGCAGAGGCGATTTTTTGCAGAACGCGCAGGCGTTTTGCCTCGGCGCTTTCGTGCCAGGTCGGTTTGCGGTGGAGAACGAGCGCACCATCAACCGCGCCGAGCAATCCCCAGCCTAACGGCGCCTCCGGTTCGCGCAGGAGGCCATCCGAGACGACGAGGTAGAAGAGATTGGCGCAGCCGTAGCGAGTGAGATTTTCAAACTTGCGACCGTCGCGCAGCTGGTTTTGCAACGCGGTCAATTCGCGGGTGACGCGGCGGTAGCCACGATGATCGAGTGCCTCGAAGTCATGCGCATCCCATTCGGGGAAAAGGGTCTCGCCGCGGCGGAGCGTCGGATGATGAATGGAAAGTTGTTTCTCCAGCACCTGGCGACGGCGATAGACGGTCTCGAGCCGGGCCAGCGTCTCCGGGCTGCGTCGATCGTTCCGGCGCAGATCGGAGCCGGATTGCTTGCATTCGAAGAGGACAGTGTGACCGAGAGTGCCGTCACGCTGCGGACGATAGGCGGCGACGTCGGCTCGATAACGGCATTGCGGAAGCGTGACCTCAA
The DNA here is from genome assembly GCA_030856765.1 of Verrucomicrobiota bacterium. Taxonomy (GTDB): domain Bacteria; phylum Verrucomicrobiota; class Verrucomicrobiia; order Chthoniobacterales; family UBA10450; genus Palsa-1392. The sequence continues at coordinate 19,101 of JALYOR010000332.1, forward strand.
GCGCCGCGATCGGATAGCCGTTTTCCTGCGCCCAGAGAAGCGCAAGACGCTTGAGCTCGAGGTGGCGGGGAGTTTCGCCACGCCTTGGGACGACAGGCGCCGTCCCGTCGGTGTTTCCGAGACTCGGACGAGACGGCGGTCGTCCCTCAACGGTTTTCCCTAACGACGTGTCCACTCGGCCAGCTCCCGCGCCCAGTAGGTGATGATGAGATCGGCTCCGGCCCGCTTCAATCCGGTCATGATTTCGAGCACGGCCTGGCGTTCGTCGAGCCAGCCCTTTTCCGCCGCGGCTTTGACCATCGCGTATTCGCCGCTGACGTGATAAACGCCCGTCGTTAGGCCGAAACGCTCCCGCACCCGCCAAAGAATATCAAGATAAGGCAGCGCCGGTTTGACCAGCACGATATCGGCGCCTTCCGCGACATCGAGTGCGACTTCGCGGAGCGCTTCGTTGGCGTTGGCTGGGTCCATTTGGTAACCCCGGCGGTCGCCAAACTGCGGCGGGCTCTCCGCCGCTTCGCGAAAGGGGCCGTAAAAAGCGGAGGCGAACTTCGCGGCGTAACTCATGATCCCCGTCTGGTCGTAGCCCCCAGCGTCGAGTGCTCCGCGAATCGCGCCGATGCGCCCGTCCATCATGTCGCTCGGCGCGACCAGATCAGCGCCGGCCGCAGCGTGAGAAAGCGCGGTCTTGACCAGCAACTCGACGCTCTCATCGTTCAGGACATGGAAATGATCGCCATCGATCCGGGTCACGCCGCAATGGCCGTGGCTCATGTATTCGCAAAGGCAGACGTCGGTGAGGATGAGGAGCTCGGGGCATTCAGCCTTGATCGCGCGGACGGCCTGCTGAACGACGCCCTGCTCGGCGTAGGCGCCGGAAGCGGCTTCGTCCTTTTCGTTTGGGATGCCGAAAAGCAGGACCGCCTGCAGACCCGCCGCGGCGGCGCGGGCGGCCTCGCCGGCGACGTCGTTAGGCGCAAGTTGCTCCACGCCCGGCATGCTGCTGATCGGGCGGCGGGCGCTGATCGTTTCGTTGACGAAAAGCGGGAGGATGAAGTCGTGCGGACTGAGATTGGTCTCGCGGACCAAATCGCGCAGGGCGGCGGTGCGCCGAAGGCGGCGTGGACGCTGGACCAATTTTCTCACGGGCCGAGGCTACGCGCGCCGGTTCGGAGGAGCAAGCTTGGGGACCGGGGGGACGATCGACCAAAGAGCGCTCTCAATTTTGTCATCCCGAGCCGGCGGAGCGCGGCGAGGGATCTCTCGCTGGCAGTCCGCGCGTTTGCAGGAATAGACCTTTCTATTGCCATTGCGGGGTCCTTCGCCGCGCTCTGCCGGCTCAGGATGACAGAAGGTTTGGCGCGGCGCGCGCGGATGGTTGTGCCGCGGAGCGGGGCGGTGTTTGTTGCCTGCGTTCGTTATGCCGAAGGCTGCGCCTAACAAAAAGTGGGATTACCTGCTGATCGATGTCAGCAATTCCTTCACCAAGCTGGCCTTTGCTTCGCAGAAAATGCTCGGAGCGACCGAGCGGGTGGAGACGGCGCGCCTGAGGACCGCGGTGCTGGGGAAATTCATCCACCAGGGAGCGGTCGAGCGAATCGTGGTTTGCTCGGTAGTGCCGAAGAAGGACGCTTTGATCCGCCGCGCGGCGCGCTCGGTTCCGGTGACGTTTGTGAACTCCAAATGCGAGCTTGGCGTCGGGGTGGATTATCCCGCGCCGAAATCGATCGGAGCGGACCGGCTGGCGAATGCCGCGGCGGTCGCAGCGCTTTACGGTTGCCCGGCGGTGGTGGTGGATTTTGGAACGGCGGTGACGTTCGACGTCGTTTCCGCGGAGCGCTGCTACATCGGCGGCGTGATCGCTCCCGGTCTCGAAGCGATGACCAACTATCTCTACAAGCGGACCGCTCTTCTCCCGAAACTGACTTTGGCCGAACCGCGCCGCGCGGTGGGCCGCTCGACCAAGGCAGCCATGATGTCGGGCGCGGTTTTTGGCTACCGTGGTTTGGTGAAAGAGATCCTGCGGAAGATCGGCGCGGAAGCGTTCGGCAAGCGGAAACCGAAGATCGTCGCCACCGGCGGATATGCGCAGCTGATCGCGGCCCAGATTCCCGAGATCGACGCGGTGCGTCCGCATTTGACTTTGGAAGGGCTGCGCATCATCGGAAATCTGAATCGCGATGAGGCGAGAAAGCGCGCGCGCTAACTGTTGTCATCCCGAGCCGGCGGAGCGCGGCGAGGGACCTCGCGATGGCAATTTGCGTTCTCACTTGGCGGGAAGCGTTCATTTGCATGGAGAGATCCCTCGCCGTCCTGCGGCGGCTCGGGATGACAGATTAAAGGTGGCGCCGCTATTTGTCCTGCAGTGGGCCGCGCCTAACGACGATCTCGCGATGGAGTAATTTTTCGCCGTCGAATTCGAAGTAGCCGGTGAAATGCGCGCCGCGAATGAGGAGCGGGAGCCAGTGGCGATCGTCGGCCCACATTTCATCGTAGGGGATGCCGTCCAGCGGGGTCCAGAGAGGCACGGCTTCCTCGGTTTCGCGCGGTTCGCCTTCGAAATCCTCGGCGCGAAAGACGGCGCAATGCAGGCTGAGGCCATCTTGGAATTGGAAATGCAGATCCCCGTGGTGCGCGGCGTCGAGCACGGTGATGCCGAGTTCCTCGAAAGTTTCGCGCACCGCCGATTGCAGCGCTGTCTCGCCTGGATCGATCTTGCCGCCCGGGCCGTTGATCTTGCCCGCGCCGAAGCCTCGCTTCTTGCGGATGAGGAGAACTTTCCCTGCGTGAATGACGAAGAGAAGATTGGCGCGGACGCGCGGTTGCCAGGTTGTCCAGTTGGTCATGTCGCTCAAACTCTTATAACTTGTCTGGGGAGACGGATACGGACTTGATGCGATGTTGAAAAGAGCAGGAGAAAGCGCGGCAATTCTTTTGCTGGTTCTGAGTTCCTTCGCGGCCCGGGTGGTGGCGCCGACGAAGTTTGAGCTCGAGGCGATGTATACCGCCGCCGCGAATGAAGTAAATGCGGGTCACTATCGCGAGGCCCTCAAGAAGATCGACGCGATCGACGCCCGCCAGCCCGACCTCGCCGCGGCCCATAATCTTCGGGGCGTCGCCTGGATGCGGCTCCGCGAATACGACCGGGCGGAGACGGCGCTGCGTAAGGCGCGCGATCTCGATCCTACTTTTTGGGAAGCGCGCTTCAATCTCGCGGAGGTCCCTTTCCTGGCGGAAAATTGGACGGAGTCGCGGCGGCGTTTCACTGAATTGTATGAGGGCAACGACGAGCAGCTCAGGGGCATCACGAGTGATCTGATCGAGTTCAAGATCCTGCTGACCTATATCCTGGAGGACAGGGAGAAGCTCGGGGTGAAACTGCTCGAGAAATTCCAGGCCGCAGATTCGAGCCCTGCATTTTCTTTCGCCAAAGCAGCGCTCGCTTTCCGGCACAAGAACCGTTCGGAAGCGGAGTCGTGGATGGCGAAAGCAGAGGAAAAGTTTTCAGCTGATCTGAACGGGCTCTTTAGGGAATCGTTTTATGAAGTGGGCTGGCTGAAAAAACCGGAAGGCGCCACCCCGGTTGCGCTGGAAGTCGAGTCGACCGCCGATCGGGCGGCGCGGGCGCAGGAGGACGTCGGCAAAGCGGAACGCGCGTATCGCGAAGGCGATCTCGAGGGCGCCTGGCAATTGCTTGATCAAGTGGACGCGGTCGCTCCCAAGCAGGCGGTCACCTCTAACTTGCGCGGCCAGATCCTGCTCGAGCAGGGGAAAGTCGACGAAGCGGAAGCGGCCTTTCGCGAGGCGCTGACGGCTGATCCCGAGTTTGCGCAAGCCCGCTACAACCGGGCGCGGATTCCGTTCGCGCGCAAGGACTACGACACCGCGCGCAAGGAACTGGAAGCGCTGCTCGGGGCGACAGCGGGAGGCCGGAAGGAAAGGGAACGGCAGCAGCTCATTCGCTATCAGATTTATCTCACGCTTTTATTGCAGGGCCGGGATGGCGCGGCCCAGAAGGCGTTGGACGATTTCCGGATGATGGATGGCTCGCCGGCGCTCTACTACGGGCAGGCGGCGTGGGCGTTCCAACATGGGAATCCCAAGCTGGCCGCGAATTGGATGGCGAATGCAAAGAACCTTTTTTCGTCCGAACTAAATAGCACTTTTGCCGCGCCCTTGGGCGAGTTGGGTTGGGTGGAAAGCGCTCCGGCACCCCCTCTTCTGGCAGTAAAGAACGTCACGCCGAAACGGGAACCCGCTCCAAGCCCGACGCCCACGCCGTCCCCGGCGTCGCCGACGCCCGAGGCAACGGTCACGCCGCCTCCCGTCGCGCAAACGCCAGAGACAAAGCCGGCTCAGTCCGCCGAGCAGACGCCGGAAGCGGAGGCTTCGCCGACGGAGGTTCCCCGGGCGGAAAGCAAACGCTCCGAAGCCAATCCTACGCCATCGAAAAAGCGCTCCGCTCGCAAGAAGCCGACCCGCGATGACGACAGGGATTCTCGCCGTCCCAAACGTGTGGCGACAGGCCGCGATGCTTCGCCAACTCCCGCTCCCGTGGCCCCGCCGCCTCCTGCTCAGGAAGCTCCGCGCCGGCAAAATTTGGGCGACAAAGTTGCGCGGTTCTTCCTCTACCCGTTTAAGCGCAAGAACGAGCCGAATCCAACCCCTCGGCCGGACTCAGCCGGAGCGTCCAGCTCACAGCCATCGGCCTCGCCCACCGCCGGGCGTCACCCGAAGAATTAATAACTTGTCATCTTCAACCTGCAACGGTTTGATGCAAACTGTCATGCAAGTTCGAAAGTTCGCCGCCATTCTCCTCCTGGTTTTGAGTTCTTTCGCGGCCAGCGGGGTAAAGCCGGCCAAGCCGGAACTCGAGTCGATGTACGATAAGGCGTTCCGCGCTTTCGACTCCGCGCAATATGACGAAGCGCTCAAGGCGCTCGACACGATCGACCAGCGTCAGCCCGATCTGGCGGAGTCGTTGAACCTGCGCGGTGTCGTTTACATGCGCCAGGGCAAGTATGACAAGGCCGAGGCCGCCTTGCGCAAGGCTCTTTCGATTGAGCCGCGCTTTTGGAATGCGAGTTTCAATCTGGCTGAGATCCCTTTTCTGAAAAAGGAGTGGAAGGAGGCGCGCACCCGCTTCGAGGTACTGATGGCGGGTGAAACCGAAGGCCTGCAGCCGGAGACGACCCAGCTCATCCAATACAAGGTCCTGCTCACCTTCGTTCTGCAGGGCAAGGAAAACACGGTCGACTGGATTCTGAACAAGTTCGAAGCCGACAAGGAAAGTCCGGCCCTCTATTACTCGAATGCCGCCATCGCCTTCCATCGCGGCCAGGAGAAAGAAGCCAAAGAATGGCTGAGCGCGGCCTCCAAGCAATTCTCGGCTCCGCTGAACAAGCTCTACGCCGAGTCTTTCTACGAGGTCGGCTGGATGGAAAAGCCGGCGGGAGAATCGCGTGCCGCGCTCGAAATTACCTCCACCGCGGAGCGCGCCGAGCGCCTGAAGGCCGATGCCAAAGCCAACTTCGAGAAAGCCGAGCGCGCCTTCCAGCAACGCGATTTTGAGAGCGCGCTGAAGTCGCTCGACCTCGCGGAGGCGGGTCTGCCTAACGACCCCGCCGCCCTCAATCTGCGGGGCGAGATCCTGATGGAGCAGGGTAAACTCGAGGAAGCCGAGACGGCTGTTAGGGCCGCCTTCACGGCTGATCCGAAATTCCGCGAAGCGCAATACAATCTCGCGCAGATCCCCTTCAAGAAGGGCGAATACGCCAAGTCGCGCGACCGTTTCGAAGCGCTATTTGCCGAGACGCCCGGCGGCGAAAAAAACCAGGCCGCCCAGCTCATTCGCTACAAGATTTTCATGACTTTCCTGCTCGAGGGCAGGGAGCCGGAAGCCCATCAGCTGATGGATCAGTTCAAATTCACCGGCGACACGCCCGCGCTTTACTACGCGCAGGCCGCCTGGGAGTACAAGCACGATCGTGTCCGGCAGGGGAAGGATTGGGTCACCTCGGCACGCAAGATCTATTCGCCCGCTCTCAATATGGTCTTTGCCGATTCATTTTATGATCTCGGCTGGCTGAAGAAGACGGGGGAAGAGGAATCACCTCCCACAGCCGCTCTCGCGCAGGCGGATGCCACGCCGGCCACAGGACCGAAACCGGCGATGCGTTTCGGCCTGCCGGATGCGGTTCCCGCCCCGGATTTGATTGGCGAGGCGACACCGGCCGGCACGGTCAGCGCCAGCCCGGCCATAGCCGCAGCCACCCCCGCTTCGACCGCGGTGGCGGTGGCGTCGTCCAGCGCGCGGCCCGCAGCCACGCCGGTGCCGAAAAGCGCGCCGGTCGCCACTCCGGCAGCGGTCTCCACTACGCTCGCTTCTGAGCAGGCGCGCCGTTTGGCCGAGCCCACTTTGGCCGAGCGAATCGAGAACTTTTCCAATCCGCGCGGCCTCCTGGTGGCCGTCCTTTTGCTGGCAGGAATTCTGCTTCTCGTCTGGCTCGTCGTGCAACAATTTCGCCGCAATCTCGCCGGTACTCCGGTCTACGATCAATCAACGCCTTTGACCGAACCGCCCTTCGCCGGCGATGAACCGGCGACCGGCGACGAACGGATGGTTGCGCGCGACATCATCACCAGCGGTCCGCCGAAAGTATCGCTGCAACTTAAAGGGAGCGAGCCTTCGGTCCGGACGGCCGTGCTGCCGGCCGGCGCGATCACCGCGCGCGGTGCAGTGCCTGGAGTGAACGAACCGCCCTTCGTTCCGCCTAACGAAAAGGCGGGGGTGGTTTCGGAACCGGTCCTGGTAACGGCCGCGGCCTCACCGGTGACACCGCCGCCGGCGCGGGAAGTGCCGCCGCCCGTTCGCGAAGAGATCGAAAAAGAAGCCGCCCCGGCCACCGAAAAACGGGCGCCGTGGCGCGATCGCGAGGAAATTTCCGTCCCCAAACCGGTCGCGACGCCAAGCGCGCCCGTGCCGGCGTGGGCTCGCGCGATCCGCCCGCCAACGCCGACTCCGCCGGTAGTGCCCGAGCCGCCGGCAGTGGAACCGAGCAAGCCGACGGTCAAAGCCGAGCCAGAGCCGGTCGCAGCCGCGAAGACGACCGACAAAGAACCAGCGACTCCAGAACCGGTCGCAGCCGCGAAGACAGCCGACAGACAACCCGCGACTCCGGTGCCGATCGCCGCCGCGGCCGTGACCGAAGAGAAAGCGGCCACACCGGAGCCCGTTGCTGCGGCACCGGTTGCGCCCAAAGAGACGGTTGCTCCTCCAGTCGAAGAGCCGGTCGTTGTGGCCGGGAAACCTCCCGTGGAGGAACCGGTTTTGCCGGTCGAAGAAATTGCCTTCCGGGTCGAGGAACCGGTCGGCCAAGGTCAGCCGATTCCGCAACTGACCACGGCGCTTTCGAACGAGCCGGTCATCTCCGAACTGGCCCAACCCGAGCCCGAATCGGAGCTCGTTCTGATCGAACCCGAGACCACCGTGGCCGCGCCGATCGCCGTGCGTCAACCGACACAGTCTTCCATTGAATCTCCCTCTTTTGCTTCTAAGATCATCACCACCGAACCCATCCGACTACAGCCAACTACATCCGACATCATGCCTGAAACTACGATCACACCCTCTCCCGCATTTCGCCCTTCTTCGCCGACCGTGTCGGTGCAACAACCGGCTGGTGGGATGCACACCGCGGTTCAATTGACCTTCGCGCTCGAGATCGCCTCCATGCAACTCACGCCCACTTTCAAGATGAGCGGGCTGCAACTCAAACCGATGTCCAAAGTGGTCTCGATGCGCCTCGCGCCCTCGCAGGA
>JALYOR010000337.1 GCA_030856765.1 Verrucomicrobiota bacterium
ATCATAAGCAATACCTTGACACCGAAGGGAGATTTTCAATAAGCTTCCCGCACGATTTTCACCAAGCATGGAGGGACGCAAACCGGAACCTTCTTCGGGCGAGAGCCTTCTGACGCAGGACGCAAAACTGATCCTGCCCAGGGAACCGGTCGGTCGCAGTCAAAGCTAAAATTATGAAAAAACGACAGGTCATTATCATCGGGGGAGGCCCTGGCGGCGCCGCGACGGCGTTGTATCTTATCCAAGCCGGGATCCAACCGCTCATCGTTGAGCGGCAATCATTTCCGCGTTTTCATATTGGCGAATCGTTGACCGGCGAATGCGGCAGCTCGATCCGAAAGCTCGACCTCGAGGCGGAGGTCCTCGCGCAGAACTATCCGATCAAATACGGCGTGAACGTCTACAACCCGAATGGGGTTCCGTTTTGGGTTGAGGTGAAGAAACGTTGTCCGGAGACCAATGCCATGACGCCCAACTGGACGTGGTCGGTCACGCGGAGCAGTTTCGATAAAATTTTGCTCGATGCCGCGCTCGCTCGTGGAACTGAGTATATGCAGTGCGAAGCCGTCACACCGATCCAGGAAAATGGTCGGGTGACCGGACTTCGGATCCGCACGGATTCCGGTGCGCTTGAGAATCTCCTCTGCGATGTTTTGGTCGACTGTTCCGGCCAGGCAACTTTTCTGGCCAATCGGGGCATCACTGGTCCAAAGGTCAAAGGGAATTACACCAATCAGATCGGAGTTTTTTCCCAAATCGAAGGGATGACCTTGGATTCTGGATCGGAGCCTTCGAAGAGCCTTGGGAATACCATGATTTTCTACAAGAAGAGGGACCACTGGGGTTGGTCTATTCCGCTCCTCCCCGATCTAGTGAGCGTGGGAGTGGTGGCGCCGGCCGCCTACTTCAAGGAACAAAAGCTCGATAAGACGGAGTATCTCCGCAAGGAGATCGTGAGCTTGAACCCGGAACTGACCCGGCGGATCACGAAGACTTCATTCGTTGAAGAAGTCCGGTCGGTTACGAGTTATTCCTACGCGACGACCAACTATGCGGGCAAAGGTTTCATCTGCGTGGGTGATGCACACCAGTTCACCGATCCCATTTTTTCGTTCGGGGTGTTCCTGGCGATGAAGGAAGGTGAATTTGCAGCCGAAGCCATCGTGAAGCACCTCGGCGAAGAAGGCGGCACGGATGGCAACCCGTTTGCCGATTATGAAGCTCTCACCACCGAAGGTCAGGATGCCATCCGCGATCTGATCGATACCTTCTGGGAATATCCACTGGTCTTTACCCGAATGACGTCGGGAGCGGCCGAGAATGACATCACGGATCTCTTTGCCGGGAGAGTCTATGGCGACATCGTCCGAAATAATGCTTCCCGCGCCGCGATGCATCGCCTTCTCGCCAAGCGTCGCGCAGGGAAGTCTGCCGCTGCTCGCAGCGAACCGGTCGCCGCGGGTTAGAGCCGGGCGTGTTTTCGTCTTCACGGGCGGGGAGCAGAGGAGGCTTGCAACAGCCGGACTACGGGCCTGCCTTGGCCGTTTCCGGTAGCCCGTTTGCTCGGCCCTGATCGTGCTATACTCTTGACCGGATGGACGACAAGGCTCTCATTTTTTTGCACATTCCCAAGACGGCTGGGACAACTCTCAACCGTATTATCGAATGGCAGTACAATCCGCTTTCGATTTTCACCATGGACCCGTATCGAATCCGGGCGACGGCTGAGCGGCTGCAGACGTTGCCGGAAGAGAGGCGCCGGAAGCTGCGCATGGTGCGGGGACATCTTTACTACGGCGTGCACGAGTTTCTACCTCAAGGAGCGACTTACATCACCATGCTGCGCGAGCCGGTGAAGCGATTCTTTTCGTCCTATTACTTTATCCAGCGCCGTCCACTTCATCCGATGCATAGAAAAGTGACGTCGGAACGGATTGGAGTAGCGGACTTTATCCGCCTAACTCCCCGCCGGCAGAATCTGCAGTGTAGTATGATCTCTGGGATCAAGAATGACGGGCAATCCGACGAACGAATGTTGGAGACGGCCAAACAAAATCTCGCTCACTCTTTCAGTGTGGTCGGATTGAGCGAGCGGTTCGAGGAAAGCCTGATGTTGATCGCCAAGACCTTCAACTGGGAGGTCCCCTATTACGAGAACCGAAAGGTTTCCAGAACGCGACCCACGTTTGATCCGGCAGAAGTAGAGATGATCCAGGAACATAACCGTCTCGACCTTGAGCTGTATGAGTTTGGAAAGACCCTCTTCGCTGCCCAGCTGGAGAAAAAGAAAGCCGAAGTCGAGGCCGGGCTGGCCGCGCTCCGTACTCTGCAACCGCCTAGTCCGATCAAAAGCTTCTATAACTCGACCATGGGTGCCGGACGCTTTCTCATGACGAAGATCGCTTCGGCTATTTGAGGGGGTAGTAGATCAGAGCGAAAAGTTGAGGCGGTAATTGAGATAGGCCACGACGAGCGAGCAGACAAGGACCATGGCCGCTAGCACCATTTTGGGCGGCGGGTTGGGCATTCGGAAATGCGTGTAAGCGGCGAACGCCATCAGGATCGCGGTCATCAAGCCGCCGCAGATCGCCGCCCGCGGACGATTCACACCGACCAAGAGCAGAATCGCGCCGGTGATCTTCAGGATCGCCAGGAAATCGCGCAGCCAATTCGGCAACCTGCAATTCGGCAATTTGGCCTGTTTGAGTTCGTTGGCGATGCTGGTGTGCTGCACGCCCCAAACAAGGAAGATCGAGGCGGCGATGAACGACGTCAGGAAGATAGAAAGCCCGTGCACAGCGAAAGGCTAATGCAGCGGCTCGCTCTTTGGAGCAACAAAAATTTCCCGTCGGATTCGGCCTTGGCGTCCCGGAATGCTCCCGCTATAAAAGCAGCATGAAGCCCGTCAAGCTGTGCGCGTTTTTGGCCTGTTGGTGAGATGAAAACCGTCAAACTCCTCATCATCGGCCTCGATGCCGCTACCCTGGACCTGATCAACCCCTGGGTTTCGGAGGGTAAGCTCCCCAATCTCGCGCAACTGATGAGAGAAGGTGGGTCGGGGCGGCTCGCCTCAATCCTTCCGCCGGTCACTCCGCCGGCCTGGACCTCTTTCATGACCGGGAAAAATCCTGGCAAACACGGCATCTTCGAATTCATGGAAATGCCGGCGGGCAGCTATGCGCTGCATTACCTCGACGCCAGCGCCCGCCGCACCAAGACGGTTTGGCGGATGCTGAACGACGCCGGTTACACGGTTGGAACGATGAACATTCCCTTCACCTACCCACCCGAACACCTCGATGGCTTTCAAATCTCAGGCATGTCTACCCCTTCTGAGAAAAGTCCTTTTATCTACCCGCCGGAGCTCCGCCCCGAGATGGAAGACCGCCTTGGGAAGTTCCGCCTCGACCCCCGCTTCCTCGGCTTCATGTCGACCAATCTCCGCCGGCGCCAGGTTCTGGACGATATGAAGAACCTGGACGACCAGTGGCTTCGGGCCAGCCTCTACCTGATCGAAAAACATCCGGCCGACGTGATGATGTTCACCTTCATGTCGATCGACACAGTCCAGCATCATTTCTGGCAGTTCATGGATCCGGCCCATCACTATCATGATGCCAGCCTGGCGCAGCAATTCGGCCACGCTGTCTTTGATGTCTATGCACGGCTTGACCGCGCGATCGCCCGCCTGCTCGAAAAAGTTTCGCCTGACACTTCCGTCTTGGTTGTTTCTGATCATGGTGGCGGCCCCACTTCCGATCGCGTCGTCTATCTCAACCGCTTCCTCGCCCAGCTCGGACTCCTCCACTACATTGAGACGAAGAACTCTCCGTTCCGGAAGGTCGCGAACGATTCCCTTCGCCGGTCTTACGATCTCTTGCGCGGCTCCCTCAGCTCTGCGGCGAAAATCAAACTGGCGGACGCGTTTCCCTCTTTGCGGAAAAGATTCGAAGCTGCTGTCACCTCCTACACGAACATCGACTGGTCACGGACTAAAGCTTTCTGCTGCGAGGTACTCGCCTCCCCTCAAGGCATCTGGATCAACCGCAAGGGCGTCCGGCCGGCGGGCATCGTGGACGACGACGAGTATGAGTCGTTGCAGACATTCATCACGCAGAAGCTCGGCGAGCTGAAAGATCCGCGCACGGGCGAAGCGATCGTCAAACGCGTTTTCCGCCGGGACGAAATCTATCATGGCCCTTACTGCGACGAGGCCCCTGATCTGACGCCCGATTGGTGGGACTCCAGCCACTTTTCTACTCGTCCGAGTCTTCCTGAGCGAACCGGCGAATCCCCGGTCGAAACCATCGAACACAAACCGCCCTCGACCGCGGAGTGGGGGGGCACGCATCGCCGCGACGGTATTTTGATTGCCCACGGCAAGCCTTTCCGGAAGGGACTTGCGGTCGAAGGCGCTCGGCTGATTGATATGGCGCCCACGATTCTGCACCTGATGGGTCAACCTGTGCCGGAAGATTTGGACGGCCGTGTCTTGGAGGAACTTTTCGAGCCCGAGTTTCTCTCCGAGCGGAATCGTTTAAGTGCTAGCGGAGGGTAGGAGTCATGACAACCTCACAAGTGAATTGCTCAGCTTATCCCTAAGTAGGCAAATTTGTGACCTAGACGCGTTGACGGAGTGTCATCAAATTGGAAATGCCGATTATGCGACGGAAGTTAGCTAGTTTTCGATCGCTGCGTCGAGGATCGGTTCTCAGGTTTTTCGTTGACAAGGCTGGTCTGGATCGCTTGGATCTATCGAGAGCAAGTGCCCGGAATTGCATCAAGAGGAGAAACGTCATGCCAGTACCGCACACCTACACGATAAAGGCCGGAACAAAGTCCAAGCTACTACTTGTTTATGCCACGCCGGCAGACGGCGTGTCCGGCAAGACTGGGCTGGCCAAGAATCTCTCCGCCGCCAGCGCGGCTTACATTCGCGAGGGCGACTCGGCGGCCCGCCAAATCCCGATCGTAGAAGGTCGGGTCGGCGAATGGGGATCGGGTGCCCTGGCTGAAGTCGATCCCGATTTGCTACCGGGCTTATATCAATTCGGCGCGCCGGATGAAATGCTGGCCGAAAATTCAGCGCGGGCGGTGCTGCTGATTCGTTTTCCCGACGCGGTGATCAAGCCGGTCGAAATTCACCTCGTCGCCTACGACCCTCAGGACTCGGAGCGAATGGGCGTGTGGAGCCTGGCTGGTCACAAGCGGCACGAATTTCTGCGGCAGGCATTGCCTCGGTTTACGGAAATGGAATTGGCCTTAGGCCAGCAAGCAGAGGAAGAACTAGCCGCCAAGTTAAAAGAGAAGAAAGAATCGTAAGCATATGTCCTACGCACTGAAGAAAGGAACCAAGTCGAAGATGCTGCTCGTCTACGCCCTCGACGCGACCGACCTGCGCTCGGGCAAGACGGGCTTGAGCTGGCGGACCACAGACGCCAGAGCTTCCTACATTCGAGAAGGAGAAGCCGTGGTGAAGCGGCCACCCCTCATCGAAGGTAAGCCGGGTGATCATCGAGCCGGTAGCTTTGTGGAAATCGACAGCGAATTGTTACCCGGCGTTTACCAGTATGGCGTTTCCGACGAGATGCTCGGCGCCGGCGCGGATACCGTAACGCTGATGTTGAAATTTCCCGGAGCGGTCATTGAGCCAATTTCGATTCATCTCGTTGCCTATGACCCGCAGGACGCGGAGCGCCTTGGAATGTCGGCGCTCGGCCCGGAAGGGCGGATCGCTGCTCTCAGTGGTGCTTTCCCGCGGTTGACGGCGAAAGAATTCCGCAATGCTTCATGAGGTTGGGTACGACGGAGACAAAGCGGAAGTGGGCGCAAGATCGGCCCAGCCATATCGCCGGCATATCATCGGCTTGCCGCTGCAGCGCTCGCTCTTCGGACAGATAGCCGGGGCTGCGACAACCATTGGTCTGCCCGCTCTATCTTCCGAACAGGATTTTCCAGCGCGGCTGGATGAAAACGGAGATCTCTTTTTGGAGCGATCGCAGGTCGCCGCGCTAACTAGAGCCTTACCTTCGTGGTTCACGCCCGAGACTCTCGAATCCATGTACACCACGCACGTCTCCGCGTGCGATGCATTAGTCGACGCGAGCGAGAATGCCTCCCGGATCGCCGCTTCGCCCGGTTCCAATGCCCGGAAACTGTCCGAAGATCTCTCGAATAAGATGGCTCTGGTGTTGGCCTACGGAATCTTGAGTAAATTTGTCCCCGATGTCCTCTTGCGCGCGCTCGCGGATGTCGGGGATGTCGAGCCGCCACCTTTTCCCGAGAAGAGCGCCGGGGCCGAACTCATGCAAAACACCTGCGTGTTGTATGAGGCCTGCGATGCCCTCAGCTACTCCCCACAACGATTGCAACGGGAGTGGCCCAGCGTTTCGCCAGAAGTCTTCAAACTCGTAACCGAGTTCTGTCATCGTCAAACGGGGTTCGGTCCGTTGGCCTGGGACTCGCCAGGATATGAAGATCCAAATTATGTCGTCCGGTTGCTTCACTCGGCCTTCCATGAGGTCGATGCAGAACAGATTCGCGGGCGTTTGGCTTCCACGAAAAAGCCTCTCGTCGCCCAGTCCACCGCTGGCATGCCAGCGAAAGTCGCTGCCCTCAGGCGAGTCCTTGCGTTCTGGCTGGATTTTCTGGAACGGGAGACCTGGTATGCGCGTCGCGCGTTTTATGTCGGCATGATCCCGCTCCTGCGGCAGTTGGCGGCGGGGTATCGCCAGAAACTCCCCGAGTTCCAGTTAACGGACCTGTTATTTCTCGAGATTCGCGAACTGGTTGCGGGCATCGCCGATTCGGCGGTGATTCAGACGCGTCGTCGCCGTTACATGGAAAACAGCAATTATCTGTCATTGCACGGGGTCGATGCCAGCCGGCTCGCTACGATGCTGGGAAGCTTATGAGCGCCGAAATCTCAACCACGGTCTACTCGGGTGTGGCCGCCGCGCCGGGGCGTGCCAGCGGAAGGGCCTGCGTGATCCACAACGCCGAAGATGTGATGGCGGTCCCGGCCGGTTCTATTCTTGTCATCCGCATCCTGCATCCGCATCTCGCGCCGTTGCTTCCGCGAGTCGCCGGCCTGGTCGTGGAGGAAGGCGCGATCCTGCAGCACGCCACTACGCTCGCGCGAGAATGCGGCATCCCTGCCGCCGTGGGCATTCGAGACGCCCGCAGCCTTATCCACGATGGTGACTTGCTAGAGGTGGATGGTTACACTGGCAAGGTGAGCGTGAAACGCGTCGATTGTCAGTGACTCCCCTGACCGATCTTGGATCAGGCCAGTATCTCGGCTTTGCCGGGGGTCTCTACCCGAAGGGAAAGAATATACGGCCCCCCGCCTACGAGAAGGTCGGGGTCGCTCTGGCAGCGACGGTGGGGCCGGTGGACGAAGACGGCAATCCTTCAACCTCCGGGAAAGTCGTCATGATCTCCATCGGCATGTCTAATGCGTCCCGCGAATTTTCGCAGTTCATCCAGCTGGCTGACGCGGACGCGCGCAAGAATCCCAGCCTGCTAATAGTCGATGCGGCGTTGAATGGCGCAGACGCACTCCAAATTGCTGTCCCATCCGCTCCCTACTGGGGACACGTGGACCGCCAGCTTGAGCGCGCCCCGGCAACGCCCGCACAAGTTCAGGTTGCATGGGTGAAGATGGCCCTCGCCTATGAGGCTCCTGGTTTCCCGGCGAAAGCGCAGCTGTTAAAGGGAGCTTTGCGCTGGACCCTCGAAATTCTCAGGACGAAATTTCCGCAGCTGAAACTGATATACATCTCGAGCCGCACCTATGGCGGCTATTCGAAGATCGATCTAAGTGTGGAACCCCTGTCCTATGAGTCTGCCTTTGCGGTCAAGTGGTTGATCGAGGAACGGATTAAGAATCAGAGTCGCGGCAGATGGACCCCGTGGGTTTCATGGGGTCCTTACCTATGGGCGGATGGCATGAGCCAGCGCAGCGACGGCCTTATCTGGGAACTTGACGATTACGAGCCAGACGGTGTCCACCCCAACACGCAGGGCTCGTTGAAAGCAGCAACCATGCTGCTTGATTTTTTCGCCAATGATTCCTCTGCGCAGCACTGGTGTTTTTCCAGTCGTGTTAAGCAGCTTTTCGCTACCAGTTAAGCTTGGGTCCTACTAACGACCAGACTGACTTGCAAACCTCTTCGGCTGAGAGGTTCGTCGTATCCAACTCGACAACGGGGCCTAAACTCATCGCGATCCGGCGAGAAGAATCTTCCCTCTTACGAAAGAACTCTTCTGATTCGAGAATCTTTTGCGCCACCGGCGTGAGCTTTCCGGACTTGACTGAGCGGTCGTGAATCCTAGCACTCGCTACGGCATGCTCCGCGGTCAGCAGGAGAGTCAGATCTGGCGCACGCAGGTAAGATCCGAACGGTTCAATCAGACGGCGAGCGTCCGCTTCGTCAATCGCCGATTCTGCGATCATCAGCGAAAGAGGACTTGCCAGATAACGATCACAGACCACATGACTCTGGATGAGATGGGTACGCACGAGGTCCGACAGATGCAAGGTAGCCGCCAGATAGTAGGCAAGTCGTGGGACCGGCGCCAGAGACTCATCCAGTTGCACGTCGCGACGAAAGCTCACAAACTCGGGAGGGTAGTGAAACGATGAAGCGCCAGTGCGGGACTTCAAATACTCCACGACCGTACTCTTGCCAACGCCGTTACAGCCTTCGATGACCAAGAACTTGGACTGGGATGACATCAGTAGTAGTCATCTTCCGCTATCGCCGGCTCGGCGTCCGAGCCGATCAACCGCGCTTCGATGAGGTAGCCTCTCCGCCGGTTTTTAACCTTCGCCACGAGATCCGGTGGCAATGGAGCCGGGAGATTCCTCGCGGCTTCGATGAGCTCGGGAGCTTGGACGAAGAAGATGTCGCCTTTCTCGAGATTGCCGGATGCGATCAGGCGGCGCTCGATCTCAACTGCAAGTTGTCGCATCGGATACGAATACTTAAGCCAAAGGACGTGATGATTCTCCCTTTCGACATTCAGATCGTGGAGAAAACGCGCGGCGTGATTCAGCCCCAGCGCCCGGCCGCTACGGTGGGCGAGATCGAAATGGAAGCCGAGCGCAAGGAGATTGCGTTGGCGATTGAGTTCATACGGCATGACTGCATGCGGCTCGGTCTTGAGCGCCGTCTCGATTACCCGGCCAGGTGTATCCCACGGTTCGAAGAGCAGGTCGCGATCGCGCATCCAACGCCACTTGGCGAGATGCTCGGCCAGGGTCCGCGCCAGCGCTGGGTCTTGTCCAGAGTCCAAAGCGCGCTCGGCCTCTTCACTCGTGCCAAGCCCGGCCGCGAGGAGCGCTTCGCGCAGTTTCCCGACGTCAGCCATGTACGCGCCACTAAGCACCGGAGTCGTCGGCGTAATGAAATCAGCCGGGCCCGGCCATTCCCAATCGGGCGAGTCAAGATCACTCAGATTGTGCTTCACCGTCTGCTCGATGAACGGAAACAGAATGTCGTCTCCTTGGGCCTGGATAAACCAGCAGAGTGCGAAGAACTCGACCCAGCGGGGCCACCAGGACGTGATCAGGGCGACCATCTGCTCGCCGGAGAGCCGCCTCAACTCCTCGTCATTGGTAGGAAATAGAATGAGAACCTCCGCCAGCCGATCGTAGGAAGCGCGGACCTTTCGCATCATATCAGCCATGAACGCTTCGTCCCATGTCGCCCGGACGATCGATTGCCACACTTGGGCAAAAGTGTCGGAGCGAAAGTGGTAGCGGCATTTCACCCACTTAATGTGGAGAGGCGGAACATTTCGAAACCCGAGAATCCGCGGGACCATCTCAAAGCCCGGCTGGACGAGAGACTTTAAGAGAGCAGAGATAACCAGTTCGGGGCGCACTTCCAACCACTCGAAATCTCCGGTCGTCGCGGCCGTGGCAAATTCGTGATGGAAGCGCGCGTACTCTGGGAGCAAGGCCCACCACGCTGCCCGGGATTCGGGTGCGGGCATGGTCGTGGTCTGGCTTCCGGGTTTGTGGCCGAAGAATTTGATCGTGTCGAGCGCCGCGGCCTCCGCTTCGTCCATTCCGCCGATTGGTTGACGCGTTGTGCCCGCGCCAGAGCGATTCACGTTCGCAGATCCGAGTGGAACCCCTGCGGGTCCATCCGGCCAAACTACGCCCGGGTCGAAGACTAACGAAAGAGCACTGCCATCTTTGTCGTGGAGGGCGACGGCCGGGTTCGCCGCTCGCATGATCGCTTGACCGAGCTCGTGACGCGGCAATCTGCCTAACGGCACGACATATAACTTTGAGATAGCTCGTTCTGAAACGATCCCAGCAACTTGCTCAAAGTAGCTATCGAGTATGGCCTGGCGAGCATAGGCCGACTGCGCTTCGAGGTCGTGCCAAAGGCCGTGCGCGTTGGTTCTCAGGTCCAGGTTGGGCACAAGGACCACGGTCGTGACACCCGAAGGCATCGCTTTCAATGCCTCTGCGGTAGAGATGATCGGCACCAGATCGGGCCGCTCCCTGGTGGCCTCTGTCCAGGCGGACCAGATGTCCGACCACTCCATCTTTCTCAACGCCTTCGCGCCACCATCCGTTTCGATGAGGCCTCGATAGATGCGGCCACTCGATCCATTCACGGTGACGATCTCTCCGTCCAAGAGCGTGGTCGTTGCTGATTCGGTTCCCACCACGCAAGGCAGGCCGAGTTCGCGTGACACGATCGCGGCGTGACAAATGATCCCGCCGACGTCCGTCACGATGCCCGCCGAGTTTCGCATCGCGACCACCATGTCGGGATTCGTCATCGGCGTAACGAGAACCGATCCGGATTGGAGCTGGAGCGCTTGCTCGATGTTGAAAACAAGATGGACGGGGCCCGATCCTGTGCCGGAGCTGGCTGACACGCCAGTGAGAATGGGGTCGACAGTGAAGGACGGTTCTGCTCCGGCATCCGCATCGCCAGAGAATGCAGCCGTGATTGGTCTCGACTGGACGATGTGGAGCGCATCTTCGTGGATGACCCACTCGACGTCTTGCGGTGACCCGAAACTTTCCTCCAGCCGCTTGGCTACCTTGGCCAACTCCCGGATATGCCCTGGTCGAATGAGTCCGTCGTTGGATTCCAAGACATCTCCCTCGTCATTTAGCCACAGCCTCTCGGGCGTCACTTCGCCCTTAACCAGCTTTTCGCAATCTCCCTCGACGTGTTCGACGAGGATGGAGGGTTTTCCATCAGGTCCGCTAAAACGCGTGAACATGACTCCGGAGCGTTCAGGATTGAGGAAACGTTGGACCACGACCGCCATCGCCGGGAGCTGCACCACCCCCACCTCCCGGAAGTAACTCAGGGCGCGTGGGGAAAAAACTGATGTCCAGATCTCTCGAATCGTCGGCTCAAATTCCTCCGGAGCTTTGATTGGAATCGATTCAAAGATGCCGGCGAAGGAATGAGCGCTGCCATCCTCGATCGTGGCCGACGACCGAATGATCACGCCTTCGCACGGCTGCTTCCAGAGCCCTAAGACATCAACCGTTTGCAGGATCGGCTCGAGGATTGACGAGGGAATCGGCCGAGAAAGAAGGCCTTGGCGGACTTCTTCGGCCGTCGCAGTCATGTCGTCAGAACCGGGGAGCAGCGCGTCGAGCTTGTCGAGCGCGGGACCGAGCCCCATTTCCTGGAGGCCGACCTGAAAGGCGTCGCGAGTGATGACAAAACCGTTCGGGACACGGTGACCTAGACTCACCAGCCGGCAGAGAGACGCTCCTTTGCCACCCAGCAGGCCCGGATCGGGATCGGCTACGCCTGCGTCGAACACTTCAATGTATTTGGTGTGACCCATGGCTCAGCCTTCCATCCCGCTCAGGCGCGTTTCAATTTGTCGAGATGGATCGAAAACGGACAAATTCATCAAATTTATCTTAACGAGGGGACTTCTTTATTCCCATACTTAATTGCGTGGAATCAGGGTGCCCATACCCAACGCCAGATTTGTGAAAACGATACCCGCCCAATTCGAGCAGACGCTGTCGGATGTTCCCGACAAAGCCGCTCTTTTTCGCGGGAGCGAATCGCTGACCTTCCGCCAGCTCCACGCTGAGGCGATGGCGGCCGCGCAGGCGCT
This sequence comes from Verrucomicrobiota bacterium, assembly GCA_030856765.1. Lineage (GTDB taxonomy): Bacteria > Verrucomicrobiota > Verrucomicrobiia > Chthoniobacterales > UBA10450 > Palsa-1392. Next base: position 12,124 of record JALYOR010000337.1, read on the forward strand.
CGCCTCCCTGGGAGTGTCACCGGGTGACCGCGTCGGCATCTGCATGCAGAAGACGCTCGATCAGGTCGTTGCGATCCTGGGAGTGCTGTGGGCCAATGCGATCTTCGTGCCGATCCATCCCGTGCTTCGCCCTGAGCAGATCGGACACATTGTCGACGACTGCGAGATGAAGCTTCTGATCACGGACTCGGCTCGCGTGACAGAGCTCGGAGAGGTGGCGCGCGGCCGTCTGGTGATCGGGCGTGGCCCAGCCGAAGAAGACATCCCCTCCCTCGACGTGTTACGGCGGGAGTTTCAGAACGTTGCCGCTCCCTTCTGGGGGCAACCCGACGACACCGCTGCGATTATTTACTCGTCAGGATCGACCGGCAGGCCGAAAGGCATCGTCATCTCGCACCGGAACCTGGCCGATGGCGCCCGGATTGTGGCAAGCTATCTGAAAACCGAGAGGACCGATCGGATCGCGGGTGTTCTAGCCTTCAATTTCGACTATGGCCTGAATCAGCTTTGGCAAACCCTTTACACGGGAGCGTCGCTCTATTTGCATGATTTGATTTTCCCTCGCGATCTGTTTCGTCTCCTCGCAGGGCAGCGAATTACAGCCTTACCAGTGATGCCGGTCATCATTACCCGCATGTTCGATCCTCAGTTGCCGCCGGGTCCCGAGCCTGATCTCGATTTCTCGGCGCTGCGATATGTGTGCTCGACGGGAGGAACCGTAACTGCCAGAATGCTTGATCAGCTTCAAAAAACATTTCAAGGAACCGACATTATCCTTATGTACGGATTAACCGAAGCCTTTCGCTCTTCCTGGCTGCCGCCCGATCAAGTCGCAGCCCGACCGACTTCGATAGGCAAAGCCATTCCCGAGGTAGAGTTATGCGTTCTCGATGAACAGGGAAATGATTGCCCGGCTGGTGTGACGGGCCAGCTTGTCCACCGCGGCGGGTGCGTCACCAAGGGCTATTGGAACGCCCCGGAAAAAACGGCAGAGCGCTTCCGGCAGATCGCTCGTTTCCAGAACGAAACCGTGATTTTCTCGGGTGATCTTGTCCGGCGGGACGAGGAAGGATACTTCTATTTCGTGGGACGAATGGACGCGATGATCAAGACCCACGGTTTCCGCTTGAGTCCGACGGAAATCGAAGAGCACGCGCGTAGATTTGAGCCGCTCTTCGACGCGGTGGCCTTTGGCATCGAAAACCCCGAAATCGGTCAGGACATCGCGGTGGCCTACACCACGATGGACCAAAGTCCGCTGGCCTCAGATACACTGACGCAGCATTTTCGCGCAGGGATGCCGCATCACATGGTGCCTCGCTGGTTCGTGCATTTGGAGGCCTTCCCCGCGACCGGCAGCGGAGGAAAGGTGGACCGTGTTTTGGTCCGCCAGTTATGTCTGGAGAAGTTAACCGTCCCCTCTACCGCAG
>JALYOR010000362.1 GCA_030856765.1 Verrucomicrobiota bacterium
AACCAGGGTGAGATGATTTCCGATCTGGCTTGGGTTACACAGGGGGGAAACGGCGCCGGCCATCATAGCTAAATTCGGGCATAAAGCGCACGACAAATCGTTTACTCGTTAACTGGATCGCGATTTGGGTCCGCGCCTCTTCTCCCGGACAAATCATTTGACCGCGAGGGCGGAAGGCGTTTACCAATGGGCACCACTGCCAATGACACCTTCCGATCCGACTCCGCGCCCACTCCGAGGCGACTCGATGCTCGCCTTCAGCATCATGTTTTTCGCCGTCGCCTTGCTTTTTCTACTGCTCGGCTGGGCGGACGGCGTACGTCACGACACCACCTTCCTGCATATCCCGCAGACCCGGAGCTGGCTGATCGCCACCGCCATCACCGCCGGGTTCGGTGTCGTCCTCTTTGTCCTGTCGCGCGGCGCGCGGCGCTCATAGCACGTTGGTAGGGACCAGCCTGGGCAGGCGGGAGCGCCCACCCTCCGATCCTCGCAGCCTAGATAACTATTGCCTACCGTGTTACATTGGTAATATTGTCCCAATGAAACAAGAAGCGGTCGGGAAAAAAGTGACCCGGGTGCAGATCGGCGCCCGGATGGAGAAGAATCTGGTAAAAACCCTCAAAGCGTTGGCCGAGTACCTCGACCTGTCGTTAGGCGACCTGCTTGAGGGGATCACGCTGCACGCTTTGGAAGGGAAGTCGGCCTTCAGCGCGAAAACCTTGGGTCACATCAAGAAACTGCGCACGATCTACGGGCTCAACTTGAAGGCGAACGACAGCCATCGGCTGGTTGAGGAGCAGGATGCGCAATGAACCCGACGAACTGCTGGCCGATTTCGAGGGCGGGCGAATCGATCCGGCGCGCTTCCCGCATCGCGATCTGATCTGTTCCGGCAAAAATTGCTTGACCAATTCTACGAGCGGTCTGTCTTGCAGTCCTCGGTGGCGCGTCAGACGTTTGTCTTACCGCGCGGTGGTCGTTAGGCGGGGCCGCGCCGCCAGTGGAAAATTTAGCCCCTTTCTTATGGTCACGACGCTATAATGGGGGAGATGGAATTTTCGTCATCTCTAGCCGCCTCAAATGTGTTTTCCCAGGAGGTGGAACTCGGTGTGCTCCGGCGCGTCTTTCCTCGTCTCCTCGGCTCGCTCAGCGAAGCAGCACTCGTTAGTCTGCGCCCCCATCTGATCTGGGATCCCGTCGAGCTCGCCGGCGGCGAAGTGCTTTTCGAGGAAGGCGCGCCGAGCGATTCCCTTTACATCGTGGTCAGCGGCCGGTTGCAGGCGAGTGTGACCGATCCCGATGGCCTGGAGCGCGTGGTCGGCGAAATCGGCCGCGGCGAGAGCGTCGGGGAGATGGGGACTTTCACGCAGGAGCCGCGCCAGGCGACGGTGACGGCCCTGCGCGACACGCTGCTCGCGCGGATCGGCCTCGATACCTTCTACAAAATTCTGGAGGTTTGCCCGGAGCTCGCCCTCAACTTCAATCGCCTGCTCATCGAGCGGCTCCAGCGTCAGAACCGCTCGGAGAAGCCGGTTCCTAACGTCGTCAATCTTGCCGTCGTCCCCCTCGCGGATGGGGTCGCGGCGGGCGAGCTCCTGCAGAGCCTGACCGCCGAGCTGCAGGCGCAGGGGCAGACGGTGTTGCACCTGACCAGCGCGATGGTCGACACAGCCGCGCAAAGGACTGGCGCCGCGCAGGCCACCGCCGCTGACCACGAGGCGCATCGGTGGTTGATCGGCTATCTCGAACAGTTGGAAGAGCGTTACTCGCTGATTTTTTACGAGGCGGATGCGACGGTCACGCCTTGGACGCTGCGCTGCCTCCGCCAGTGCGACGAAGTGCTGTTGCTCGCAGATATCTCCGGGAAAACGGAATTGTCGGAGGTGGAACGTTGCTGCCTCCACGGCGAGAACCCCCCGATCACGGCGCGGCAGACTTTGCTCCTGCGCCACCGGAAGGCGGGCACGTGGGCTACTGGAACACCGGCGTTTCTCGCCGCGCGCCCGCGGGTTTATCGGCATTTCCATTTGCGACAGGGCTATCGGCAGGATGTCGCGCGGCTGGCGCGATTTCTCGGCGGCCGCGCGGTCGGGTTGGTCCTGGCCGGCGGCGGGGCGCGGGGCCTTGCTCACATCGGCGTCTATCGCGCGCTTGAGGAAGCGGGCGTGGAGATCGATGCTTTTGGCGGGACCAGCATCGGTTCCCTCCTCGCCGCTTCGATGGCGTGCGACTTACGCTGGAAGGAGGTCTTCCATGCAAACCGGGGCGAATCTCTCGGGAACCCGACCCGGGATGTGAATTTCCTGCCGCTGATCTCGCTTCTGACCGGGCGCAAACTCGATCGCATCCTCGCCGCCCGGACGAAGGGCGCTTGCATCGAGGAATTGTGGCAGCCGTTCTTCTGCATCAGCAGCAGCCTGACGCGCGCCCGCGAAGTGGAGCACAAGCGCGGCGACCTGAAGCGCGCCCTGCTCGCGAGCATGGCGATCCCCGGCGTTTTCCCGCCGGTGGTGCACGGGAACGAGTTGCTCTTCGATGGCGGCCTTTTCAATAATCTGCCGATCGATGTCATGGCGCGCTCCGGGGTTCAGTACATCATCGCGGTCGATCTGCGGGCGAAAGGGCACGGAGTCGAGGAGATGAGTTTCGAGGAGTTACCCAGCCGCTGGCAATTGCTGCGGGATCGTTTTCGACCCAGGAGCCAGCGGCGTTATCGGGTCCCGTCGCTGGTCACGTCCATGATCGCGTCGAGCATGTTGAACAGCCACCGAAAGACCGAGCGGTTAATCGGCGACGTCGATCTGCTCTTCACGCCCGAGGTCGAAGGGTTTGGTCTGCTCGAGTGGAAATCCTACGACGCGCTGGTTGAGCGTGGCTACGAACACGCGCGCAAAGTCCTGGCGCAAGGGCTGCCGTTCTGAGGCGCGCGCAGGATCATTCTCTTAAGCAACCGGCGGCTCGCGGGTTAGAACAGGGGAAGACTTTATGCGTGTCGCCGAACCAGTCTCAGCCGATGATCACGACCTGACGGCGCTCCTCCCGCGCTTCGAATTGCCCCTCTTGCAGTTACGCCACGCGCATCCTCGGCGATCACGACCGGGCGCGCGATGTGGTCCAGGAAATTTTTGTAGAACTCCAGAAGGACCAGCGCCGGCAGACCGAAAAGACCGCCGCCCGATCTATCCCTCGTGCGGCGCCGGCCAAATGGCTCTTCACCGTCTGTCGCAATCGGGCCCTCGACATTTGCCGCAAGGAAAAGCGCATGACCTATCTCGACGAGGAGATTCTCCAAAAACAACCCTGCCACGATCCTGCGCCTAACGAGCGGATCGAATAGACGGAGGCGAAGGGCTTGGAGCGCGTGGCCGGTCCGGGGTCTGACCAGCGATCGCGGGCTCAGGTTGCGAGCGCCGCCCCGGACTTAAAGTTCGCGGCGGCGGTGGCGGAGTTCGGGATGAGCCTGCGCGATTCCGAGTTCAAGGGGAAGGACACCTTCGGCGCGGTGGCTGAGTGGGCGCAGGAAGGAAAAGGCGCCGATGCGAATGGATATCGGGCCGGTTTCCGCCGGCTGGTGCAGCGCGCGCAGCAACTCAAAGCGCGGTTATAATTCGCGTGGCGCAGCTCCCCGGAGCGGTCGCCGCGCTCTAAATATTTTCCGCCGCAGCGACTGCCACCTGTGGCTTGACGCGCGTCGCGAGAAACGCACCGAAGAGCAATACGCCCGCGCACCAGAACTGCGCGACCGAAAAGCGCTCGTGAAAAATCCAGGCCGAGAGGGCGAGGGCGCCGAGCGGACTGAGCAACTGGAGCGTCTGCGAGAGCGCTACCCCGAGTTCGCGGATCGCGACGTAATAGAGGACGTGCGCCAGCGTGATGCAGAGAACGGCGGAAACGACGAGGATCCAATTAGTCTGGGCCCCGACCTGCCACGGCGTCGCGAGGTTGCCGAAGGCAAAGGTGAGCGGAAGGAGCATGACCGAGGTGAGAAAACTGATCACCCCAAAACTGCGGATGCTCCCGAGCCGGGCCGACGGACGTTTCACCAGGACGCCGTAGAGCGCCCAGCAAAAACTGGCGGTGAAAGCAATGGCCAGGCCTCCTAACGACACGGGACCGGCTGTCCAGCGCGGCTGAAACCAAAAAACGCCGACTGCGCCTAACAACCCCAGCAAAGTACCGAATTGAAACTGCCATTGCCGGATGATCCAGCGTTCTTCCGGAAACCAAATGAGCGCGAGGAGCGCCGTGATGATGACGGAAGAGCGGATGAAAACGGCGTAAACGCCGGGGCCCATGTAGTGGAGTGAGAGGACCTGGGTGATCTGGTGGACGACGTTAGGCAAGGCCGGCAGGAGACAGATTCCGACCACCTCCCAGTCGAGCCGCGGTCCGCTCCGGCGAAACCGATAAAGCGCCAGCGGGAGAACGGCGAGAAACGCAATCGAGTAGCGGTAAAAATTCTGGGCAAACGGATCGTAATAGCGGTTGAGATAAAACTGGAAAAGGGAAGGGGTCGACCAAATCAGAATGGTCGCGAGGACCGCGGCGTAGCCTTTCTGTTCCTGATGACGCGTCATGAGTTCGGCGTGCGAGCCGCGGAGATTAATCGCAGAGTGCGCGGCCGGCGCGGAGATTTTTGTTGGAGAGGCGGGCGTGTCGCCCGCAGAAGAGTGGGAACGTGCGGCCGCCACACTGCTTGCAAACGAAGTCCAGCCCAGATACGAAGAGTAGGAGCAACACCATGAACGACATGAAACAAATCTTTACCGCCCTTGCGGTCGCGGCCTTCTGTCTCGCCCCGCTCGATAACAGCTTTGCGAAGAAGAAAGGCACGGGCTCAAGCAGCGATGCGGGCGGTCACATCAAAGCGGCCCTCGAGCTGGTCGACCAGCGGCAGTTTGAGCCGGCCATCGCGGAATTCACCAAGGCACTGGAGGCAAGCCCCGATAATGCCTACGCCATCTACCAAAATCGCGGGGCGATGTACCTTGCCGTCGGCAAATATGCCGAAGCCGCCGACGATTATGCCAAAGCGCTCGAACAAAAATCCGACGATCCGCGGAGCTACCTGGGGCGCGGCCAGGCCAATCTTTACCTCGGTAAATGGGACGATGCGATCGCCGATCTTTCCAAGGCAATCGAGTTGAAACCAGAGGATGTGGAAGCGTATGGCTTCCGCGGTTTCGCCTATGCGAAGCAGAACGACTGGTCCAAGGCCCTCGAGGATTACGACAAGTATCTGGTGGCCAAGCCGACCGATCAGGTTGCTCTCGAACGGCGCGCCGAGGCGAACCGAAACCAGCAAAAGCTGCCCGAGGCGATTTCCGATTACACCAAGGCGATCGAGCAGGATACCTCCAAGAAATGGACGCTCTATAAAGGCCGGGCCTACACCTATCATTTGATGAAGGACTACGCCAAAGCGGCGGCGGATTATCAGAAGGCCTACGAGATGAATCCGAAGGATTCCGACGCGCAACGGCGCGCCGCGGCCGAGCAGGCGCTGCTCGCTCCGCCTCCCACCCCGACCTCGGTGGCGACTCCGGAGCCGACGCCGGAACCGAAGAGCGTTTTCACTCCGCTCAACCTGGGGATTGCGGGAGGCATCCTGCTCCTCCTCATCATTATCATCGTCGTGGTCATGAAGAAGAAGGGCAGACCCGATTATTTGGGGTCATAACGGAGGTTTTCCATCCCGACGGGCCAAGAAATTGTTTTGACAGGGGGGAGCGCGCGGTTAGCTTGGCGACGCTTTTTCGGAGATCGAGGAAAAGTCCCATGGTCGTTCAAAATCGTTGACCGGCTCTGGGACTTTCGCTTCTAACGACGGCGAGCAATCGGTTTGCCCCGCCCCGCGTGGCAGACCACGAGAATGAACAGCGGCCCACATAGCTCAGTTGGTAGAGCACGTCCTTGGTAAGGACGAGGTCACCGGTTCAAGCCCGGTTGTGGGCTCCAGATTGAGCGCGCGACCGAAAAGTAACCTAACGAAAAGTCAGTATTAAACAGATCAAGTAACCCAAGGAGAATTCCAGATGGCTAAGGACAAGTTCGAACGCAACAAGCCGCACGTGAACGTCGGCACGATCGGTCACGTCGACCACGGCAAGACCACTCTCACCGCCGCGATCACCACCGTGCTCGCGAAGAAGGGCTTTGCCCAGGCGCGCGCCTACGATTCGATCGACGCCGCTCCCGAAGAAAAAGAGCGCGGCATCACGATCTCGACCGCCCACGTCGAATACGAGAGCGACAAGCGCCACTACGCGCACGTCGACTGCCCCGGTCACGCCGATTACGTCAAGAACATGATCACCGGCGCTGCCCAGATGGACGGTGCGATCCTCGTCGTGAGCGCCGCCGATGGCCCGATGCCGCAAACCCGTGAGCACATCCTGCTCGCGCGTCAGGTTGGCGTGCCGTCGGTCGTCGTTTTCCTGAACAAGGTCGACATGGTCGACGATCCCGAACTTCTCGACCTCGTCGAAATGGAAGTGCGCGATCTTCTGACCCAGTACGAATTCCCGGGCGACACCATCCCGATCGTCAAAGGCAGCGCGCTCAAGGCGCTCAACGGCGACGCCGAGCAGGAAGCGCAGATCCTCGCGCTCATCGCGGCGGTCGATGATTACATCCCGGTGCCGGAGCGCCCGGTCGATCAGCCATTCCTCATGCCGGTGGAAGACGTGTTCAACATTGAAGGCCGTGGCACCGTCGCGACCGGTCGTGTCGAGCGCGGCATCCTCAAGAAAATGGAGGAAGTCGAAATCGTTGGCATCACCGATACCGCCAAGACGACCGCGACCGACATCGAAATGTTCCGCAAACTGCTCGATGAAGCACGCGCCGGCGACAACGTCGGAGTGCTGCTCCGTGGCGTGAAGAAAGACGATGTCATGCGCGGCCAGGTCATCGCCAAGCCGGGTTCGATCAAGCCACACCGCAAGTTCAAGGCGGAAGTTTACGTCCTGAGCAAGGAAGAGGGCGGCCGTCACACGCCGTTCTTTACCAATTACCGTCCGCAATTTTACTTCCGCACGACCGACGTGACGGGCAGCGTGAAGCTGGCCGAAGGCGTCGAAATGGTCATGCCGGGCGACAACGTCTCCGTCGAAGTGGAGCTCGGTACGCCGATCGCCATGGAGAAAACGATCCGGTTCGCCATTCGTGAAGGCGGCAAGACCGTCGGCGCGGGTCGCGTGAGCGAAATTCTGGACTAAGTTAACGCGAAAGCGGCACCAAAAATTAGGTCAGTAGCTCAATTGGTAGAGTAGCGGTCTCCAAAACCGTCGGTTGGGGGTTCGAGTCCCTCCTGGCCTGGTTTGGCAACTCGTTAGGCGCATGATTGGTAAAACAAAAAATTTCATCTCCGAAGTCCGGCTGGAACTGCAAAAAGCGTCCTGGCCCTGGGACCCGAAAGAGAAGGGGATGAAGCGCTACAAGGAGCTGACCGATTCGACCCTGGTCGTGATTATCGCGATGTTGCTGCTGGGTGGCTACGTCGCCTTCTTCGATTTCGTCCTGGTCAACTTCATCCACTTCCTCACCCGCCTCTAATCATGGCTCACATCCTCGCCGCGAAAGATCAATGGTACGTCGTGCACGTGCTCTCCGGGCAGGAGAACAAGGTGCGCGACAATATTGAGAAGCGCGTCAAGAAAGAGGAAATGACCGATGTCGTTTTCGAGGTCCTCGTCCCGACCGAGCGGGTCTCCGAGATCAAGCGCGGCAAGAAAAGCGAGACGACCCGGAAATTTTTCCCCGGCTACCTCATCGTGAACATGCATCTGCTCGACGAGGAGAATCAGCTCATCGGCCGGACCTGGTATTTCATTCGCGAAACCCCGGGCGTGATTGGTTTTGCCGGAACGAAGGACCGCCCCATCCCGATGCGCCAGTCGGAAGTCGACAACATGCTTCTCCAGATGCGCGAGCGCGAGGAGAAGGTGAAACCGAAGGTCAGCTTCGAAGTTGGCGAAACGGTCAAAGTGGCCGACGGCCCGTTCCAAAACCAGAGTGGCATCGTGGAAGAGATCGACCCCGAGCGTGGCAAGCTGCGCGTTTCCGTCACCATCTTTGGTCGCGCGACGCCGGTGGAACTCGAATATTGGCAGGTGGAACGCGGCTAAGCCGATCTCTCAACTCTCAACCAGGAACTCTCGACTTTCCCAATGGCTAAAGAAATTATTGCTCACATCAAACTGCAGATCCCGGCCGGCCAAGCCAATCCCGCGCCGCCCGTCGGCACCGCGCTTGGACCGCGCGGCGTCAACATCATGGCCTTCTGCAAGGAATTTAACGCCGCCACCCAGAAGCAGGCGGGCGACATCCTCCCGGTCGTCATCACCGTCTTCAAAGACAAGTCGTTCACCTTCATCACGAAGAGCCCGCCCGCGGCGATCCTGCTGAAGAAGGCCGCCAACATCGCGGCCGGCTCGAAAGAGCCGAACAAGACGAAGGTGGGCAAAGTGACGCGCAAACAGATCATGGACATCGTCAAAACGAAGGCCAAAGACCTGAACTCGCGTAACGATGAAGCCGGCTTCAAGATCATCGCCGGCACCGCCCGCCAAATGGGGCTGGAAGTCGTCGATTAAGGGTCGTTAGGGACGGCATTGTAGGGCGGGCGCTCCGCCTGCCCGGCTGGTCGGATTCTGGGGAGCGGGTCGCCGCGGCGACCTGTTTTCGGCGCCTCGCCGAAAACCTTCCCGCTCCCATCCGAAAGTGGGCAGGCGGAGCGACCGCGTTGGAATTTGCGCCTCTCCCTCGCTCAACCTAAAATCCCGGCGCGATGGAGCAGCTTCAACAATTCGGCGGACTGCTGCGGTCTTTTCTGCTTTGGGTGAAGGAGCGGCCGCTCTCGGCATTCCTTTTCTGCGCGGTCACCGCGATCGTTGTTTATTTTTTCGGCTTCCTCCCGCTCTACGCCAACCACTCCCAGCCCATTTGGGAATGGGCCTGGCTGCGTTTCCTGCCGCAATACAATCAGGAGCATAGCAAGCTCATTCCGTTCGCGGTTCTGTTCCTGGTTTGGTATCACCGTGATCAGCTTCGGACTGCGCGGAAGGAGGGGAGCAATCTTGGTCTCATCTTTCTCGGCCTTGGGGTGCTCTGCTATTTGATCGCGGCCCGCGCCTTTCAACCGCGCGTCGCTCTCTTCGGCTTTCCTTTTGTGGTTTACGGAATGGTTCTCTATCTCGGGGGCCGCAAAGTGGCGCGCATCCTTCGCTTCCCGATCGCACTCCTCTTTTTTATGATCCCGTTAGGTGCGATCGAGCAGATGACTTTTCGCCTCCAGTTTCTCATCATCGGCTTCGTCAAAGTGCTCAGCAGTCTCTGTGGAATCGCGATCTACACGGTCGGCACCTCAATTCGGCCGGTGCAGGGCGATTGGGGTTTTGAAATTGCCGAGGGTTGCAGCGGTATTCGCTCGCTCATCGCGATGGTCATGCTGACAGCGATTTACGTGCATTTATGCGAGAAGGTGCTCTGGAAAAAAGGAGTCATCCTGCTCGCCTCGGTCCTCTTCGCAATTGTGGGAAATGCCGGGCGCATCTTCACTATCATCCTGCTGGGCCATTTCGGCTTTCCGCGTTTCGCTGGTGGCATTTATCACGATTGGTCGAGTCAGTTGATCTTCTTCCCCATCGCTTTGCTCTGCATGCTTGGGTTTAGCCGGCTCTTGAACACCGATTTTCAGAGCTGGTTCGGACGCAAGCCGCCTAACGAAACGAAAGTCGCCGCGCATGACACCTAAACGGCTGATTATCCTGCTCATCTTCCTCGCGGCGGGATTCAGCAGCATTTTTGTCCTGCCCACCACCGCCCGGATGCAGCCGGTTGGGATCAAGCTGGAACTCCCGACTTTTGTCGGGAAGTGGTACGGGGTAGACCAGGAAATTACGGCGCGGGAGCTGGAGATGCTGGCGGGCGACACTGAGTTTGCGAGGAAGCTCTACACCGACGCCTCGGGCAATTCGATCTTCGTTTCAATCGTGCTTTCCGGTTCCGATCTCGACAACAGCATCCATCGACCGGAACGCTGCCTGCCGGCACAGGGTTGGACGATTGCCGACTCCGACAAACTGCGCCTGCCCCTGGCTTCCGATCAGAAACTTGCCGTTACCCGCTTGCATAACGTACGCCAGGCGCCGCTCGAGAATGGCACGACCATCTCAATCTATAACCTCAACTACTACTGGTTCGTCGGTTATCATCATCTGACGGCATCGCATCTCGAGCGCACGATGTTCGACATCCAGGATCGGGTTTTCAAAGGCTTCAACCAGCGCTGGGCATATATCACCGTCGCGTCGACGATCACCAAAGGCCTTGTCCCGTTCGGCCGCACCGAGGCGGAAACGGACACCATCATCCAGGATTTCATTCGCCAGATTTATCCGGCCATTTCGAAACCGGCGGGCGAGCCGGCTATCGCGACCAGATCTCAAACGCCGGCAGAACCCGCGTCACTTTGAAGTGATTCAGCGCGAGGTAGGCGCGGACCGCTCCGGTCGAATCGTAGATATCCGGTTTCGACAGGATGACCAGATCGGGCGCTTGTTTCGGGCTGGGTAGTGCGGGCGATGGGTTGATCTCCGGAGAATCCAGCGGCACGCGATAGTAAAGTCCGGTGCTGATATCGGCCAGCCACCAAACGTGTCGACCGGCTTCCTGCGCTTGCTTCGCGATGAGGGCGGCGGAGCGATAATCATCTCGCCGATGTCGGTCCGCGAAACGAATCTCGAGCGCGGAAAGCAGGAGAATAACAAGCGATGCCCAGGCGATCGATTTTTTCCACGCGCTGGGCGCGGAGAGCAATGTCGTTAGGCCGGCAGCCATCAGGGCGAGGAGGAAAGGCAACAACGGCGTGAGATGGCGGCCTAGCAAGCGCATGTGACCAGTCACACCCGCGCCCAGAACAAGGAGGAACGGAAGCGCAACCGACAGGAGGAAAAAGAGAACAGGCCGTTTCCCCAGTCGGTCTTTCAGTTTGAGGCCGCCAGCAAGAATCAATGCCGAAATGGCGAGGGCACCGATCGCGAGGAAGGGCGCGAAGGCAGATAATTCCGTGACTCCAGCTGTTCGCAATTGCAGTCGCCCGGGGCCCAACCCGGCAAGCCCGAAAAGTTCGTAGAAAATAAATGCGCTACTCGTCCAACCCGTGCGTGCTACATCGGACGCGCGCGCGTTGAGTTGCAGGGTCCAGATGTAGTAGAGCCCAAGGATGGCAAGCGCGAGCGACAGGAGAGTTGTCGAAATCTTGAAACGACGAGCCGATCGAAGCGCGGCGCTTGGTCCACTCCAATAAAGCATCGCAGCCATTGCCCCGAGTGCCCAGGGGACAGCGATCAAACTGGTCGCGCAAAGTCCCACCAGACCGACGCAAAAGAGGCGAAACCAGAGGGACGATTCGAGCGCTTCGTCCGGGGTGCGGAGCAGGCGAAAAAGGCAGGCCGCCGTTACCGAGGCAAAACCAAAAAGAACGACATAGGGCCGTGCCTCGCTCAGGTAATACCAGAGGAAGGCGTTTGTTAGGGCAAGAAGCGCGATGGCGGTTTGCCGGCTTCGTCGCGGCGGCATACCCCAGGCGAGTGCGATCACCCCGCCCGCGAAAAAAGGGAGATTGGAGGCTCGCAGCGAAATTTCGGAAGCACCAAAGACCTTCTCCCAACCCCAAAGATAAAGCAGCTCTCCAATCAACTGAAGATTGGAGTTTCCCTCGCTCCGCAAATTGTGCCACCAACCGCCTAACGAAGGCTCCATCGCCTTCAGCGCGGCGGCACCTTCGTCAATCCAAAGACTCTGGTTCGTGATCGCGAGTGCGCCGACGATCAGCGCGCAAAGGGCGATCGTTCCGTAATAGGTTTGTTTTCGCACGGTGATTTTTCTAGGCTGGGACTTCGCCCGGATTGTGAGGCAGAGTCTCGCGCCGCTATCTATGCCCGACGATCCCACTGCGCACCAGGAACCGCCGCTTTGCGTCGACCTCGACGGCACGCTCCTGCAGACCGATCTCCTATATGAGACGCTCCTCGGCTTGGTCAAGCATTCCCCGGCGTCGCTTCTCATGCTGCCGCTTTGGTTGTGGAAAGGTCGCGCCCATTTAAAGCGGCAATTGGTTCTCCGGGGGGACGTGGCGGTAGATCGGCTTCCCTACCGCGGAGAGTTGGTCGCGTACCTGCGGGGCGAACGCGAGCGCGGTCGCCGTGTCATTCTGGTTACGGCTGCGGAGGAGTCGATCGCGCGCAGAATCCAGCAGCACCTCCCCGTTTTCGGAGAGGTCATCGCCAGCAACGGGGCGCGGAACCTGAAGGGAAAGGTAAAAGCGCAACTCTTGGAAGAGCGCTTCGGGAAGAGCGGGTTTGACTATGCTGGCGACTCCCGCGCCGACCTCGCGGTCTGGCGCGTCGCGCGGCACGCAGTTGTGATCTCGGATAGTCGACGCTTCATTGCCGCCGTGAACTCGATCGCGCCGGTGGAAACCTCCTTTGCCCAGAGCGCCGGCAAGTTTGGCGCGCTGATCAAGGCCTGCCGCATGCACCAGTGGGCGAAAAACGTTCTCGTTTTCGTCCCAATCCTGACCTCGCACCGGCTGACTGATCCACGCGCCTTAGCCCTCGGCGGCCTCGCTTTCATCTCTTTCTGCCTGCTGACCTCCAGTGTCTACGTGCTGAATGATCTGCTCGACTTGGAAGCCGACCGCGCTCACCCGACCAAACGCCACCGCGCGCTGGCCTCCGGCCTCATTTCAATTCCGGTCGCCGGCCTTTTGGGGGCCATTCTTCTCCTGGCCGGGCTCGGTTTGGGTGTGGTCTGCGGGAAGGCTTTTCTCCTTTTCGCGGGCGTTTACCTGGCGAGCAATCTTGCCTATTCGGTTTGGTTCAAACGCGTCGTGATGCTCGACGTCGTGGTGCTCGCTTGCTTCTACACTTTGCGTCTGCTCGCAGGAGGTGCCGCCACCGGCATTGGCGTCTCTGACTGGCTACTGGCCTTCTCGGTCTTTTTTTTCTTCGGACTCGCGATGGTGAAGCGTTACTCGGAGCTGCGCGAGCTGGCCGCCCAGGGAACCACTGCCGGGCGCGGATATCTTCGGACGGATCTCGAACCGATCGGCACCTTCGGGGTCGCGAGCGGGATGATCTCGGTCCTCGTGTTGGTCCTCTACGT
>JALYOR010000182.1 GCA_030856765.1 Verrucomicrobiota bacterium
CGCCCTACGACGCGCCCACCTGCCCGAAGAACTGCTCCAGTTGCGCTGAGACCACCGCGAAGTCGAGCTGCTCCCTGGCCTGCTCTTGGGATTGGTGGGTGATCTCCTGGTAAAAACCCGGTTCGCGCAGCAGGTGCCTGGTCAATTCGGCCAGTTCGCCTAACGACCGTCCATAACCGGAGGTGCTCGGAAAGCCGATGCGATCGATCGCGCCGTTGCCTCCCACACAGGGCAATCGGCAGAGCAGAGCGTCGCCGGCCACCTGGCCTGGAACCGCGCTCTGGTCCGCCTGAACGACCAGTTTGTGCTGGGCCATTTCCCTCAGGTAGTCGAGGTAGGGCAACCGGTCTCGGATGATGCGCAGCTCCTCCACGGGTAGACCGAGACCGGCCAGCACCTTCCGGCACTGTTTCGGGTCTTCGTCGAAGACCGTCACGGGCTCGCCCGTCTCGAGCGCGAGGACCAGCGCCGCCAAATGATGGCGCGACGGCACATCCCACTCCCGCGTTCCGACAAAAATTCCCTTCCGCTCGCCTAACGGTCGCGAAAAATCCCAGCGCGGGTCCGTCAACGGGTAAGGTGTGGGGATGAACTGCCCGGCGCGGTAGAACTGAACGGCTTCTGAAGTCGCGGCCAGGCATCCATCGGCTTTTCCTACGATCTCGCGGAACCGCGTCGCCCGATTGGGATCCCCCAGTTGTTTTTCGATCTGGTGCAGGCCGGTTTCCTTCAGGGCCACCGCGACCGGCAAGCCATGGCGCTGCAACTCGTGCAAGGCACGCTGCGTTTCCGTGAAATCGCTCCGGAGGAGAAGCAGGACCGGGAGGCCTTCCGCGATGGCATGTTTTACTTTGCGATGAAAGACGCCGCGGGTGCAGGCGGCGTAGCCGTGGAAGTTGACCGGGGCGTGTCCGCCGTCGTCAGGCGAAGCGATACCGGTGGAGAAATTCTGGGCCGGATCGCGGCCACCGGGATTCAAGACCGTGAGGCGAAATTCAGCCACGGTTCGCGGTCAGCGGTCGTCCCCGAAGTCCAGCGGCGCCGGTGGTTCGTGCTGCAGCAGTTGTTCGCCGCCCGCTTCGTCGATCGGACGGACCGGCTCGGCCCGGCGCACCTCGACGTTCTCTCCCGGCGCGGGACCGACCGGGATAGCGCGCTTGACCGGTTTGTCGGGGTCGAACTCGGGCTCCTGCGGCGCGACCGTCTTGGGTTTATAGGTTGAACCGACCGCGTTGTAGGGATCGTTGTCCGCCAGCAGGGTCGGGCCTTGCATCACCACCGGGGCGACCGCCTCCGTGTCGATGGCAAGCGCGGCGCGCGGCCACTGGCTTTCCTCAAACTTTTTCACCAGCTGAGTGCGCACGGAATCGCCGTGCACGTCGCAACCGTCGGTCGGCATCTGCGCATCGCTCGCCAGCTCGACATAACTGGTGCGCCGCCGGACCACGTCGCCGCTCGCGCTCTTGACGTTGTCGTAACACTTATCGGTCGCGAGCAGACCCGAGCGCGAACAAATCTCAACTTTGTGAATCCCGGGCGGAACCACGAACGGCTCCGGCGGGTAGGTCGCAAGCGAAGCATTCATGATGTCGACCCAGGCCGGCAGCGCGATTACGCTCCCGAACGCTCCCCGATAGATCTTTTGCGGTTTGTCGAAGCCGGCCCAAACCGCGCAGGTCACCGCCGAATCGTAGCCGACGAAGAGCGCGTCGGTGAAATCGTAAGCGGTCCCGGTTTTACCCGCGGCCGGAAACCGCTTGAGACCATATTTTTGGTAGGCGAGCTGGCCGGTTCCTTCGTTCAAGGCGTCCGTCAGGCAGGAAGTTACCTCGTATGCAACCTCGGGTTTGATGACCTGTTGATGGGTCTTGCTCCGCTCGGTTTGCCAAACAATTTGGCCCTTTTTGTCCTCGATGCGGTCGAGAATATGCGGGGCGGGCGGACGCCAGCCGTCGTTAGGGAAAATGGTGTAGGCGAGGGCCAGCTCGGCGAGGGTGATCTCGCTGCTGCCGAGGAAGGTGGCGGGATAGGGGCGCAGCTTGCTTTCCACCCCGGCGTCGCGCACCAGGTTCGAGACGGTCTCCAAACCGGCCGTGGTCCCAATGCGCACGGCCGCGCCGTTCTTGGATTTGGCGAGGGCTGCGCGCGCGGTGATGGCGCCTTCGTAGTGATTGTCGGCATTTTCCGGTCCCCACTCGCCGAGGATGCCGGTGGTGCCGCCGATCATCACGGTGCGATTATCGAGCGCGGAATCTTCCACCAGCGAGCCGGGATAAAGCCCCTTCTGAAAGGCCGCGGCATAGACGAAAGGTAGCATCGCCGTCCCCGGCGGGCGGCGGGCCTGCAGCGCGCGATTGTATTCGTTATGCTCGAAGTCGCGTCCGCCGACGAGAGCGAGGATGCCACCGGTCTGGTTATCGAGCGCGATGACCGCACCCTGCAGATACTCCGGCGCGGGAGGTGCGGCCGTCTTGTTCGCGCGGGCTTCTTTCAAGATCTCGACATACTGCGCGTAGGTTTGGTGCTTGAAGCCGGGTGCTTCCTCGGCGGCGTCGAGCTGGGCGCGGAGCGATTTCTCGGCCGTGTTTTGCAGCGTGGCGTCGATCGTGGTGTGAATCCGGAAGCCATCGCTCATGGCCCGATCCCAACCAACGGCCGCGATCACCTGCTGGCGGATGTAATCGATCGCGTAATTCTGCCCCCGCGCGTTTTGCCGGTTGCCGACAGTCAATGTTTCGGCCTGGGCGCTCTGCTGCTGTGCGTCGTTGATGAAGCCGAGTTCCTCCATGCGGGTGAGGACGAAACCGCGCGCTTCCTTCGACGCTTCGCGATCCGTCCAGGGCGAGAGTTTGTTAGGACTCTTGACCAGACCGGCCAGGGTGGCGCATTCCGCGAGCGACATTTCGCGGGCCGGTTTGTCGAAGTAGCCGCGAGAAGCCGCCTCCGCCCCGTAGAGACCACCGCCGAAATAGATTCGGTTCAGGTAGAGCTCCATGATTTTCTGTTTCGAAAAATTGTCCTCGATCCGCCGGGCGACGAACATCTCGAGCAGTTTGCGCCGAAAGGTTTTGCCCTTGAGTTCGAAACTATTGCGCGCCAACTGCTGGGTGATCGTGCTCGCTCCCTGCCGGACGTGGCCGGCGACGGCGTTCTTGAGCGCGGCCCGGATGATACCGAGCAAATCGTAGCCGTGGTGCTGGTAGAATTTGTTATCTTCGGTCGCGATGATGGCGTTGATCAAGTTCGTGGGGAGCTGGTCGTAGGGAACGGTCTCGCGATTTTCGACGTAGATCTGGCCAAACATCTTGTTGTTGCGATCAACGATTACGCTGGCCGATTCCATCTGTTCGAGATGGGAGAGATCTAAGCCCTGCGCCTGGTTGCGCAGGCTTATCGCGGTTGGGATAAAGATGAGGAGCCCGCCGATGAGGAGGAGTAGGACGAACCCAAGCGGGAGGTAGATCCACGGACGCGTGTACCAGGCGCGTTCATAGTGCGAGAACTCCGTCGGCGTGAAATAATCAACAGGCATGCGGCGAGCGGGCGGAGGCCCAAAAGAATCGAAATCGCGCGCAACCTAGCGGCAAAACGCTGCAAAATCCAAAAGGGATAGTATTGGTATCGCAGTCGCAGGACGCTCCGGCTTCGCTCTGCGGGGAGTGGGGCGGATCGGGGAAGGGCTGATGGAATACGAAGCGCTCATTCAAATCATCCGCGACGGCCTCCGCCGCCGTGGGCCGACGCCGTTTTCGTGGTTCATGGAGCAGGCGCTTTACCAGCCCGAGCACGGCTATTACGCGGCCGATCGATGCGC
Source organism: Verrucomicrobiota bacterium (assembly GCA_030856765.1). Lineage (GTDB taxonomy): Bacteria > Verrucomicrobiota > Verrucomicrobiia > Chthoniobacterales > UBA10450 > Palsa-1392. The sequence goes on from JALYOR010000182.1 coordinate 3,815, forward strand.
GATTGGCCGGCGGGGAGACTACTTCACGAGTGTGAGCGTGGGGCCGCTCTTTGGGGTCATGCTGGCCGGGCAATTTGCCGAGATCTGGGAAACGCTGGGGCGGCCAGGCGATTTCGTGATCGTCGAGCAGGGAACGCATCACGGGGAATTTGCGACCGACGTGCTGGAGGCGCTGCGAGCGCACTGGCCGGAATTTTTCGCTCACGTGCGCTACCGCGTGGTCGAGCCGTTTCCGATTTTGCGTCAACGCCAGGAGGGCGTGTTGCGGGCTTTTGCCGAGAAGATGGAGTGGGCGGAATCGGTCGAGGAGATGGAACCGTTTACGGGCGTTCATTTTTCCAACGAGCTGATCGACGCCATGCCGGCGCACGTCATCGTCGCCGCCGGAGCACCTGGCGAGCGGGAATGGCGTGAGCGCATGGTGGAGCGCACTTCCTGCGGGTTTGCCTTTACCGACCGCGCGATTACCGACCCGCGCCTGCGCGCCCGTCTCGCCAAACTCCCGCCCGCGCCGGAGGGCGAGTACGAAACTGAAATCAACCTCGCCGCGCTCGACTGGATTGACGCATTGGCCGCCAGGGTGATCCGCGGCGTGGTGCTGATCGCAGATTACGGATTCGCGCGGGGCGAGTTCTACGCGCCCAATCGGCACACAGGCACGCTGCAGGTTTACGCGCGGCATCAGGTCGAAGCGTCGCCCTTGGAAGAAGTGGGAGCGCGCGACATCAGTGCGCACGTGGAATGGACCAGCCTGGTGGAGCAGGCGGAGCAATCCGGACTGCGCCTCGCCGGCTTTACCGACCAGCATCATTTCCTTACCGGCTTGCTCTCGACGCATCCGGAGATCGCTTCGGCCAGCAAGGAGAAAACTCGCGCCCTCCAAACCCTGCTCCATCCGGAATTGCTCGGAACGAAGTTTCAGTTTCTCGGTTTGACGAAAGAATTTCCCGCGGGGGCGTCGTTAGGCGGATTTCACTTTGCGCGCCACAGCCGGTCAGCTCTCGGTCTGGCTTCCTGAATCGTCCGGCGAGAGGAGGGGCGAGCCTTCGCTCTCCACCTGCTCGAGTTTGCCGCCGGCTTGCTTTATCAGCTGGAGCAGATCTTCCTTCGTGGTCCGGGTCGGATCGTAGGAGAGCGAAATCTTACCGGCTCCGAGGTCGCAGGAAGCGAACGCGCGCGAGTCGATTTTTTCGAGCGCGTCGCGCAGATTCTTTTCCTGTTCCGGATCGAGAGGTTCGCTGAGTTCAATCTCGGCGGCGACGAATTCCTCCGCGCCCGAAAGGTTTTGCTCATCGTCGGCCATACTTTGAGATCGTCAGCGGTTGCCGATATGGATGGCGTGTTTGTCGACCGCGAGGGCTGCTTCCTTGACCGCTTCGCTCAAGGTCGGGTGGGCGTGGACGGTGCGGCCGAGATCTTCGCTGCTCCCGCCGAACTCCATCACCACGACGATTTCGGCGATCAGCTCCGAGGCGGCATGCGAGAGAATGGAAGCCCCGAGAATGCGATCGTTCTCGGCGTCGGCGATGAATTTCACCCAGCCTTCGACATCTTCGTTGGCCAGGGCACGGCCGTTGGCGCGGAAAGGGAATTTGCCCACGCGTACCTTGAGGCCTTTCTCTTTCGCGAAATCTTCCGTGATGCCGACGCCCGCCAACTCCGGGTTGGTATAGATGATGCCCGGAATTACGTCGTAGTTCACGTGGCCAGCTTTCCCCGCGATCAGCTCGACGCAGGCGATGCCTTCCTCTTCGGCTTTGTGGGCCAGCATCGGGCCGGCAATGACGTCGCCGATGGCGTAGATGCCCGCGACGTTGGTGCGGAAAGTCTCGTCGGTTTTGATCCGGCCGCGTTCGTCGAGTTCGACGCCGACGTTCTCGGCCAAAACGCCTTCCGCGAATGCGCGACGGCCGACCGAGACGAGGACCTTGTCGGCCTCGAAATTGAGTTCTTCGGTGCCTTTGGTAGCGGTGGCAATGGCGCGACCGTTGTTCACCTTGACCGAGCCGACCTTGGTTTCGAGGTGAAACTTGATTCCCTGCGCGGTGAGAGCGCGTTGGAGGAGGTTTGCCATTTCGAGGTCGAAGCCAACCGCGATCCGCGGCAAGAACTCGACGATCGTGACCTCGGAGCCGAGTCGAGCCCAGACCGAGCCGAGCTCGAGACCGATCGCGCCGGCGCCGATGACGAGAAATTTTTCCGGCGGCTTATCGAAGCAGAGGGCCTCGGTACTGCTGACGACCGTTTCACCATCGAAGGGCATGCTGGGGAGATTGATCGGCACGCTGCCCGTCGCGATCACGATGTGATCAGCCGCGATCTCGGTCGGATCGCCTTCGTTAGGCTGAAGCTTCACCTTGCCCGGCTCGGTGATGGTGCCGAGGCCCGCGAAGGTGGTGATCTTGTTGCCTTTCATCAGCGCGCGCACGCCGCCGGTGAGGGTTTTCACGACCTTGTCCTTGCGGGCCAGCATGGTGGGAAGATCGAGGCCGACTTTGTCGAGGAGGATGCCGTGTTTAGCGGCCTCCTTTTTCGCGAAAACGAAATGGTCGCTGGAGGCGAGGAGGGCTTTGCTCGGGATGCAGCCGACGTTCAGGCAGGTGCCGCCGAGTTCTTTGTCTTTCTCGATGATGGCGGTTTTGAGTCCGAGCTGCGCGGCGCGAATGGCCGCGACGTAGCCGCCGGGGCCGGAGCCGATGATGATGACGTCGAATTTATCCATGAGATCGAGAGCGGTGATGGGGGTGAGGTATTATCTAAACGCGCCGCTCCCGCTTGTCATCCCGACCCGCCGGGAGGACGGGGAGGGACCTCCCAATTGCTATCAACGGTTTCTCGTGGGCAAGAATGCTTCTCTGGCAACTGCGAGGTTCCTCTCCGCGCTTCGCCGGATCGGGATGACAGAAGAGAAATGCGCAACGCGTTGCGTGATCTCTACAAATCGAGCAATAGCCCGGTCGGATTCTCGATCGCTTCCTTTACCTTGATGAGGAACATGACCGCTTCCTTCCCATCGACCGCGCGGTGGTCGTAGCTGAGCGCGAGATACATCATCGGCCTCACGACGATTTCGCCCTTCAGCGCGACCGGGCGCTGCTGAATGGTGTGCATGCCGAGGATCCCGCTCTGGGGTGGATTGAGGATCGGCGTGCCCATGAGCGAGCCGTAAACGCCGCCATTTGAGATCGTGAAGCTGCCGCCCTGCAGGTCCTCGATTTTCAATTTTCCTTCCCGCGCTTTGGCGGCGTAATCGGCGATAGCGCGCTCGAGGTCGGCGAAGCTTTTTTCGTCGGCGCCCCGCACCACCGGGACGACGAGGCCGCGCTCGGTGCCGACTGCGACGCCAATGTCGTAGAAGTGGTTCAGAATAAAATCGTCGCCTTCGATCCGGCTGTTGATCGAGGGCACGGACTTAAGCGCTTCCACGGTCGCTTTAATGAAGAACGACATGAAGCCCAGCTTGATGCCGTGATCGGCCTGGAATTTTTCCTGCGCCTTTTTCCGGAACGCCATCACCTCGGTCATGTCGCACTCGTTGAAAGTGGTGAGGATGGCAGCGGTCTGCTGGGCCATGACGAGCTGGGCCGCGATCTTGCGCCGCAGCGGCGACATTTTTTTGCGCGTGAAACGCTCCTCGCCCCGGCTGGCAGCTTCGGTCTTGATCGGCTGCTTCAAGTCGCGGGGCTTTTCCTGGTCGTCTGTTTCGGCCGACTCCGGCTCCGGCGCGGACTGCAGATGCTCGATCACGTCGCCTTTTGTTAGGCGACCGCCTTTGCCGGTGGCACTAATTTTGGCAGGATCGAGCTTCTCTTCGGTCGTCATGCGCTTGACCGCGGGAGAAAGAACATCCGCATTGGCCGAACGTTTCCCGGCCGGTTGGGCGGCGGGCGCGGATTCTTTGGGCGCCGCGGCTTTTTTGGTTTTCGCGGGCGCGCTGGCCCCATCGTCGATGAGAGCGACGACTTCGCCGATCTTCACCTCCTGTCCTTCCTCCACCTTGGTCTCGAGCACCCCGGCTTTTTCGGCCGTGATCTCGGTCGAGACTTTGTCGGTCTCGAGGGTAAGCAGAGCTTCGCCGGCCTCGACGTATTCGCCCGATTTCTTGTGCCAGACGGAAACGACGCCGCTGGAGATGGATTCGCCAACCGGCGGGATCTTGACTTCGATGCTCATGCTGTGGGCAAGTTAAGCCGAAAGGGAGATCGCCCGCAATTTGTCAGGCCATATCGCCGAGCGACCGGCGGTTGACGGCGGCCTGCACGTATTTGCCCCAGCTCAGGTTGTCGCGTCCGGGGACGTGCTCTTTCGCTTTGCGAATCGCCATTTCCGAAACGGCCTCGACCACCCAGTCGAAGTTCGCCTGGCCGACCGACGCGATCTCGGCGTCGGGCGCGGGATTGCAAAAGTCGATCGCCATCGGCACGCCGTCGCGGATCGCGAACTCGACGGTGTTGAGGTCGTAGCCGAGGAATTTATTCAAGGCCAGGACGCCCTGTTCGACATCCTCGAGGATGTCCTGCGGTGCCTGCCAATCGGTCTGGTAGCGCAGATGATAGGGATGGCGCGGCTCGTAGTTCATGATCTTCACGTGCCGCTGATCGATGCAGTAGCAGCGGAAGTACATCTGAAACTGCACTTCCTCCTGCAGCATCATGACGAGTTGCCCGGTCTCGCTGTAGGCGCGGAAAAATTCGTCGGGATTATTCAGCTTGTAGACATTTTTCCAGCCACCGCCCGAGAACGGCTTGAAATAGGCGGGCCAGCCGACGTAGGCGAAAATCGCGTCCCAATCGAGCGGGTAGGCGAGGTTGCGGAAGGAGCCGTCGTTCGTGTCGGGCGGGAGCGAGTGAGAGGGAAGCAGGACGGTTTTTGGCACGGCGACGCCGATCTTGGTCGCGAGCGCGTTGTTGAAGAATTTCTCGTCGGCGCTCCACCAAAACGGGTTGTTCACCACCGCGCAGCCAGTGAGGGCTTCATTCTTGAGCCAGCCGCGATAGAAGGGCACGTCCTGCGAGATGCGGTCGATGACTACGTCGTAGCCGCAGGGTTCGCCTTGGATCACTTTGTCGATCCGGACCGGCTCGGCTTTGATTTCGTGGCCTCCGGTCTTCTGGTTGACGCGTTCGACGAAGGCCGGCGGGAAGCTGTGTTCCTGCCCGTAGAGGATTCCGATTTTTTTCATAAGCGCTTTTTAAATGGTGGAGAGGTAGTAGGGGAGCATGTCGCGTCAATAATTCCAGTCGGGTTCGCGCCAGCGGAGGTAACGTTCGTTCATGGGCGAGGGCGAATAAACCCAAGTGACGGCGGGTCGGCGATGACAAAATGCTGCGGCCGTCGCCAGTTGCGTGGGCGAATCTTCTCGCCGATGAAATCGGCTCCTTCATGGACCTTAACCACACGCTGACGGGCAACATCCAATCCCACCCGCAGTTTGAATCTGTCGTTTTGGGCAATCGGCGGGATGTGTTCGTTTACCTGCCGCCCGGTTATCGGCGGGCGCGGCGGCGGCGTTATCCGGTGCTTTATCTGCATGACGGCCAGAACGTTTTCGATGCCGCGACTTCCTACGCCGGAGTCGAGTGGGGCGTGGATGAGACCGCCCAGCGCCTGATTGGGAAAAAGTGGATTGAGCCGCTCATTATCGTGGCGGCGGACAACACCGGTGAGAATCGAATCCACGAGTACGCCCCGACTCGCGGGGTGATCGAGACGACCGTAAAGCGCAAGCGCCGCAGCCGCGGCGGGCTGCGCAAGTTTGGGCGTTTTTTGATCGAAGAGCTGAAGCCGTTCATCGATCGCACCTACCGCACCCAGCCAGGCCCGGAGGCGACCGGTCTGGGCGGAGCGTCGTTAGGCGGTTTGGCCACCCTGGCGCTCGGGCTCTGGTATCCGGAGGTTTTCACCCGACTGGCGGTGCTCTCGCCTTCGGTCTGGTGGGATGAGTGTGTCATTTGCCGGATGGTGCATGAGTTGCCGGCCAAGTTGCCGCTCAAGATCTGGCTCGACACGGGAACGGCGGAGCCGGGCTGGGAGCGCGCGCGGCACTTGCGCGATGCCTTGGTCGATGCCGGTTGGCGGCTCGATGACGATCTGCAGTATACCGAAGTGGAAGGAGGCGACCACAGCGAGGGTGCGTGGGCGGCGCGGGTCGACTCGGTCCTGCGCTTTTTGTATCCCGCCACGACCAAGAAGGTCCCAGTTCGGTCCGCATTGGTCACGACGGCCGGGCGTCCTTAGAAACTGGGCATGCGGAAGCATGCCCCTTCGGAGGGCCGAGCTTCCGCTCGTCCAGTCTCGCTCCGTGCAATTCGTTAGGCGCCGTTTTTTATCTTTGGCTCGGCGAAGTTGCCGAGCTTGCGGAACTTGGCGTAGCGCCTCTTGAGCAACTCGTCGATCGGGGTCTCGAGCGCGCTCTTGAGATTGCGCCGTAATGCTTTCCCCAGATTCGCCGCGGCCAAATCATGATCGCGATGCGCGCCGCCCTCCGGTTCCGGCACCACTCCGTCGACCACGCCAAGGCGCATGAGGTCGTGCGAAGTGAGTTTGAGCGCCTCGGCTGCTTCCGGGGCGTGCTTGCGATCCTTCCAAAGAATCGCCGAGCAAGCTTCCGGGCTAATGACAGAATAATAGGCGTTCTCGAGAATCAGCACGCTGTCCGCTATGCCGATGCCGAGCGCACCGCCCGAGCCGCCTTCGCCAATCACGCAGGCGATGATCGGAACGCGGAGGGTCATCATTTCGCGCAGATTGACGGCGATTGCTTCCGCGATGTGGCGTTCCTCCGAGCCAATGCCGGGATAGGCGCCGGGCGTATCGATGAGCGCGATCACCGGTAGCTTGAATTTTTCCCCGAGCCGCATCACCCGCAACGCCTTGCGGTAGCCTTCGGGATAGGCGCAGCCGAAATTGCGCTTCACGTTCTCTTTCGTGTCGCGGCCCTTTTGCTGGGAAATGACGACGCACGGTTGCGTGCCGAGCCGGGCCAGGCCGCAGGGCATCGCTTTGTCGTCACCAAAAACGCGATCGCCGTGCAGTTCCACCCATTCGGTGAAACAGCGCCCGATGTAGTCGAGAGAAAAGGGCCGTTGCACGTGCCTGGCGATCTGCACCCGCTGCCAGGCGGTCAGGTTGTCATAAACCTGACGGCGAGTCTCGCGAATCTTCAGCTCCATCGATTCCACCTCGGAGTCGAAGTCGATATCGTGCTTGTCGGAGTGGGATTTGAGTTCCTGCAGCCGGCGCTGCAGCTCCAGGATTGGCTTTTCGAAATCGAGCGGTTGCGAATCCATGGTCGCTATTGGGTAATGGTGACAGCCGATCTCGTGTTTACAAGGCTGCTCAACTCTTCCACATCGCTCGCGCTCATCCCGAGGCCGGAGGCCGGCGGCGGAATGTCGAGAATCGGATGCGAATCATCCGGCAGAGAATAGACGACGTAGCCCGGCGTGGCGAGACGGATCCAGCGGGTGCTGTTGAGAAACTGCGGGCTGCCGATCCCAATCCGTTTGCCGTTCTTCCAGGCCATGATCTCAGCCACCCGGGTGTTGATTTTGGCGGGCGGATTGGAAGGCAGCTTTTCCTCCAGCAAGTGATAGCGTTTAAAGAAGTGGTCGCCATCCAACAGGTAAAGGAGCTGGGCGTTACGCTGGATGAGGACGGAAAAATTCGGACTCGAGATACGCAGTTTTTGGCCGATCCGCAGCATCGTGCCGCTCAGGTTGTTCGTGCGCATGATCAACTCCGGCGTGGTCTTGTACTTCCCCGCCACCCGCGCGAGGACGTCACCGCTCCGCACCGTGTATTCCTCTTTTTCCGGCGACGGATAATCGGAGAGCAGGATGCGAATGTTGACGTCACCGAGCAAATCCTGCGCTTCGCCGACGTGGGGACCGCTCGGATATTTCTGGATGAATGCCGTCAGCGCAGCGCGTGCTTCGGCCAAGCTGCCGTCGTCCTTAAGTTTTTTTGCGGCCTTGAATTCGGGCAGACCAATATCGGGCGTCGGGACGGGAGTGGCGGAAGACTTTAGTTCCGCCCGCATCACCAGCTCGGGGCGAATGAAGATCTTGTAACTAAAAAGGGCCGCGCCGCCGAAGATCAACACCGCGAGCAGAAAAGCCAAAATCCATTTCATCACACAAAAAAGCGTCTCATCATCCGATCGCGTCGGCGGCCCGGACCGCCCGCGAACGTTGACTCAGCGCCGCCGCCTTAACCTTCGCTCTCCGGGCCGGAAAAGAACCGGTTCCAGAAACGATAGCGCGGCCGTTCCGGCTCGTTCGTCCAGGTAAATTGGCAATCCTGGCAGTAGAACTCTTTTTGGAAAATCCTGAGTGCAAAGAGAATCCCGGCGAGGGCGGGGGTGAGGAATTTGCGAGTCAATTGCGGATACTGGATGCGGGTTGAGTTGCACTGCGGGCAGCGGATCGCGCCGATCTCGGGATCGGCTGCTTCCCATTCCACCATCAGGGCCTGGGCGCGCTCGAAATCGTTCTCCTCCACCATCACCTTGGCGTTGGCCTGGGGCTTCGACATGAAGGCGAAAGTTTGAAGGTTGGCTTCGTTATGCAGATCGACGTGGACCCCGGCCTGCTGAAACTTTTCCTTCAATCGTTTAGCTTTAGCCGGCTCGTTGTAGGTCGCAATCGTTACCATAGAAGGCCCGCATTCGTTGGGCGTGATTGATCAAACATCAACTACTGCCCGAGCGCAAGACTGGCGGGTGGGAACCATTGGTAAAGCACCAAATAAACGAGCACCCCGGTGACCGAGACATAAAGCCAGATCGGCATCGTCCAGCGAGCGATCCGGCGATGCTTGTCCCAACGCCGCCGGAAGACCGGGATGAGCGTGAGAATGACGAGCGGGAGCGTGACGAAGGCGAGCAGGACATGGGAGATGAGCATGGGAAAATAGAACCACGCGATTAACCCGCTGTAACCCGAAGACTTCTCGCCCGCATGCGCATGATACACGAGGTAACCGGTGAGAAAGAGCGCGGAGGAAAAGAGCGCTGTGATCATGCAGGCAATGTGCTGGCGCCAAAAGCCGCGCCGAATAAACCACCAGCCTAACGAAATGAAGACGGTGCTGATGGCGTTGAAAGAGGCGTTGACCGCCGGTAGGTCCGAGATCGTCATGGCGAGCCCCGACCTTATTCCGAAATGAAGAGGCGGCACGCGGAGATTGCGGCGGCGCCCAGTGGTGCCGCTTGAATTCGCGCCCGCGGACCGTAGGAATCTGCATGCCGGCCACCGAAGTCAGCGAACCGCCACCGCCGCGGCGGTTGCATCGCGGGCGGGTGCGACGCCCGGCCAGGATGCGCTTTCTTCTCATCCTTTTCCGTCTGGCTGTCCTGGTCGTGTTCGGGGGGCTCGCGGCCGGAGGTTGGTATGTCGCCAAAAAAGGTTTCAGCCGCAACTGGCGCAACAAGGTTGTCGAAGAACTGCACAAGCGCGGCGTGGAAGCGTCGGTTCGTCGCTTAACTCTCGATCCTTTTCGCGGCCTGATCGCGCGCGACGTGCGCATCTACGATTACAAGAAGCGCGAACGCACCCTCGCGGTGGTGAGCGAGATTTCGCTCGATATCAATTACGCCGCGCTCTTTCATCATCAGCCTTTCCTTAACGCGCTGGATATTCGGAACGGTGACCTCACCATCCCGCTTCCGCCGGTGGAAGGTCAGGTTTCCACAGCCGAGCTGAAAAGGTTTCGCGCCCACGTCTATTTTCCGCCGGAACGGATCGAGGTCAGCCAGGCCGAAGGCATCTTTTGCGGAGTGCGCATCTCGGCCAGCGGCCAGTTAATCAAGCGCGCGGACTACCAGCCCTCGAAGCAGGAGACCGCCGAGGAAGCGGCCCGCCGTCTCCGCCTGCTCCAGACCTTGGTCACTCTCTTACAGCGCTTCAGCTATCCCGGCAGCGCGCCGGAGCTGCAGATCAAATTTTCCGGCGATCTCTCCCAACTGGAGGACGCCCACGTCGAAGCCACTCTGCGCGGTAGCCAGATCGTGCGGGACGATTACGAGGCGCGGAATTTTTACCTCGCCGCGGAATGGAAGGACCATGCCCTTACCATTCCGCAGCTGGAATGGAGTGACTCGGTGGGCCGCTTCGCCGGGACCGCGAGTTGGAACCGGGGGAACGGCGGATCCACCTTCCAGGCCCGCAGCAGCGTCGCGCTCAAGCCATTGTTAGGCAGTTTTGGCTTCGGCGCGATACTGAACGACGTTTCCTTTCAGGCCCCGGCGCAAATCGAGGCTTCCGGTTCCGCCTCCATTGGAGCGGCGGAGAAAAAATTCGAGGTCGTAGGCAAACTCGTCCTCGACCAGTTCGCCTATCGCGGGGTCGACTTCGAGGGCGCGGGTTGCGACTTCGCCTGGGACGGTGCGCGCACCATGCTGCGCGATATCCGTCTGCGGCATCGCACCGGCCAGCTCAATGCCGACCTTCTGGATGCGCCTAACGACTTCCGTCTTACTCTTGATAGCTCCCTGGTGCCGAATGCACTCGAACCGCTTTTTCCCGAAAAAATGCGGCCCTTCCTCCGGGAGTGGAGCTGGCAGCGTTCGCCCAGTATTCACCTCAGCCTGCGCGGCACGAGTCGCGCTCCAACGAGCTGGCACGGAGACGGCACCCTCGCCTTGGGCCGGACTCGCTTTCGCGGCGTCTGGATGAATAGCGCCAGCGGCAGCCTCCGTTTTGGCGATGGAGTGTTTGCGCTCGATAATTTCCGGGTCACGCGCGACGAAGGGAGCGGAACCGGTTCCTTCGAATTCGACGCACCCAAGCGCGAAGTGCGCCTAACGAACGTTGAAACCACCCTTCAACCGAGCGAAGCGATCATGTGGATCGAGCCGCGCTTCTGGGAGCATGTGGTGCCCTATCGCTTTCATCACACTCCGCATGTCGTCACCAACGGCGTGGTGCAATTTGGCGGGGGCAAGCAGACTCACCTGACCCTCGACATCGAAGCGCCGGGCGGATTGGATTACACTTTCCTCGGCAAAGTGCTGTCCTTTAACCGGATCGCGGGCCAGTTGCTTTTCACCGACGACCGGCTGCAGATTCTCGGGCTGAAGGGCGGCCTCTTTGCCGGTGACCTGAGTGGCAGCGCCGACATCTCGTTAGCCAAAAACGATCGGCATTACAGCGCGAAAATCGCGGTCGAGAAAGCCGATTTTCCGAGCCTGACAGATCTCTATTTCAAGTACAAAACGTCCCAGGGAAAATTGGGCGGTTCCTTCGATTTTTCCGGCCTCGGGAGTGAGGCCAGGTTCCTCAAAGGCCATGGGCGGGTTGAGGTGACGGACGGCAATGTTTTTGCCATTCCCGTGTTCGGGCCGCTCTCCGAACTGTTGAGCAAAATCTTTACCGGCGCCGGCTACAGCGTGGCGCGCGAAGCGAGCGCGCCTTTTTCGATCAAGGAGGGCGTCATTCACACCGAGAAGTTGCGCGTGGCCGGCAAGCTTTTCGCCATGGTCGGACATGGCGATATCGATTTTCTCCAGAACGAATTGGATTTCGACGTCCGGATCGATGCGACCGGGCCGGGCGCGGTCCTGACCCCGCTCTACCAACTCTTTGAATATCATGGCAGCGGCAGCCTAACGAAACCGGTCTGGCGGCCGAAACGGTTCTGATGGCCACGAAGAAATCGCCGCCGCAGCATTTGTTAGGCGCGCATATGTCGATCAGCGGCGGAGTGCACCGGGCGATTGAGCGGGCGCGCTCGATTGAGAGCACGGCCATGCAGATCTTCGTGAAGAACAATATGCAATGGTTCGCACGACCCTTTCTCCGCGAAGAAATCGCGGCCTTTCTCGATCATCCGCAACGCGGCGAACTTGCGGTGGTTTTCGCGCATGCGAATTACCTGATCAATCTGGCGGCGACCAACCCGCAGTTTTACAGGAATTCGATTCGCGCCTTGGCCGAGGAACTCACTCGAGCCGATCAACTGCGTCTGCCGTTCCTGGTTCTGCATCCTGGCGCCCACTTGGGCGCGGGCGAGGAAGTGGGACTGGAGAAAGTGGTCGCTTCGATAGACAAGATCTTCGCCGGCATCCCGAAGGTGAAGACGCGGATTGCGCTGGAAACGACTGCCGGACAAGGCTCATGTCTTGGGCATCGGTTTGAGCATCTGGCCTATATCATCGAGAACGTGCGCGAGCCGGAGAGGCTTTGTGTTTGCCTGGATACCGCACATGTCTTTGCGGCTGGCTATGACCTAACGAGTGAAGCTGGGACTCGCAAGACTTTCCGCGCTTTCGATCTCACGGTCGGTTTGGAACATCTCGCGGCGCTGCATCTGAACGATTCCAAAACCGCGCGCGGCTCGCGGGTCGATCGTCACGATCACATCGGCCAGGGGCAGATCGGGGTGGAAGCGTTTCGTTTCATCATGCGCGACCGGCGTTTGCGGAAACTCCCCAAGGTGCTAGAAACCCCGAAGGGCAAGGAGCTCCGCGAAGACGTGGAGAACATGAAGACGCTGCGCGGTCTGGTCGCAAAGCGCTAGGCGCGGCCGGGCCGCGAACCGGTCATGCGGAAGCATGACCCTCCGGAGGGACGAGCTTCCGCTCGTCCAGTTTCTGCATCCTTATTTGATGAACCGAATCGTGAGGGGATAACGATAGAGCTCACCGTCGCCGGCTTTGATCGAGGCGATGACGACGAAGACAATGTTCAAGATCCAAAGCAGGATCAGAATCGGGATCCCGATCAGGACGAAGCAGAGGATGACGGCGACCGCGTCGTAAATCAGCATCGAGATCTGAAAGTTGAGCGACTCTTTGCCGTGGGCGTCGATCTCGGCGGATTCATGGCGTTTCACGATCCAAACGATGAGCGGTCCAAAGATGTGACCGAGGAAGTGAAAGAAGATGCCGAGCAACGCGCTGGCGTGACAGAGAACGCTCCAGGTTCGGGTGCTGGACGACGTAACCGAGGTAGAAGGTGGTATCGTTTCCATGCCTTATTCTTTCACACGTTCGATGTGTGCGCCAAGCTCACTCAGCTTTTCGTCGAGGTGCTCGTAACCGCGATCGATGTGATAAACGCGGCGCACTTCCGTCACCCCATCGGCCTTGAGTCCGGCGAGGACGAGCGCGGCGGAAGCGCGCAGATCGCTCGCCATGACCGGCGCGCCGTAGAGCCGTTCGACGCCTTGAATGACGGCGGTCGCGCCCTCGATCTGCACCTGGGCGCCCATCCGCTTCAGTTCCGCGATGTGCATGTAGCGCTGCGGGAAAACGTTTTCCGTGATCACGCTGATGCCCTCGGTAGTGGAGAGCAAGGCGCACATCTGCGCCTGCATATCGGTTGGGAAACCAGGATACGGTTCGGTGACCAGCTCGAGCGGGTTGGTGGTGGCTCCGTTCGGAGAGACCGAAATAGACGTTGCGCCGATATCGACTTTGAAGCCGGATTCAGTTAGCGCGGTTGTGACCGAAGTCACATGATCGGGTCGGACGCGATTCAAGGTGATGCCTTTGCCACAGATCGCGCCGGCGACGAGGAAAGTGCCCGTCTCGATT
>JALYOR010000009.1 GCA_030856765.1 Verrucomicrobiota bacterium
CTCGTGCCCTGATCAATAACATGGTCGTCGGCGTGAGCGAAGGATTTACCAAAAACCTCGAGATCGAGGGCGTCGGCTTCAAGGCCGCAGTCCAGGGCAAGAACCTGAATCTGAGCCTCGGTTTTTCGCATCCGGTTCTCTTTCCGATTCCCGATGACATCAAGATCGCCGTGACGGACAACACTAAGATCGCGATCAGCGGTGTCGACAAGAAAACGGTCGGCCAGGTCGCCGCGGACATACGCGGTTATTACCCTCCCGAGCCGTACAAGGGCAAGGGCGTTCGTTATGCGGGTGAGCAGATCCGCCGCAAGGAAGGCAAAACGGTTCAATAGTCATGGCTACGATCAATCGAAAAGTCATTCGTGGGCGCATCCATAATCGCATTCGCCGCAAGGTCTCTGGGACGGCGGAACGTCCGCGTCTCTGCGTTTATTTTTCCGGCAAACATGTCTACGCCCAGGTGGTCGACGACGAGGCAGGTCAGACTTTGGTTTCCGCCGGCACGACCGAGAAGGATTTGAAAGGCAAGCATGCCGCCAATCGCGCGACGGCCGAAAAGGTGGGCAAACTGATCGCCGAGCGTTTGCTCGCGAAGAATATCGACAAAGCGGTTTTTGATCGTGGTGGCTTTCTTTACCACGGCAAAGTGAAAGCGCTGGCCGACGCGGCGCGCGAAGGCGGATTGAAACTCTAATATGGCATACGCAGGCAACCAAGGCAGACGAAGCGATTCACGCACGACGGACCGGACGCCTCCGGCAAGAGGCGATACGACCGAGAAGGTCGTGTTCATCAACCGTTGCGCGAAGGTCGTAAAGGGCGGACGCCGGTTCAGTTTCAGCGCGCTCATCGTGGCGGGCGATCACGACGGAAAAGTCGGATGCGGATTTGGCAAAGCGAACGAAGTCGCGGAAGCAATTCGCAAGGCCTCGGAAGGCGCGCGCAAATCGATGGAGAAAATGTCGCTGCGCGAGAACACCATCCCCCACGAGGTGATCGGTGAATTTGGCGGCGGACGCGTTCTCTTGCGCCCGGCTTCGCCTGGAACAGGCGTCATCGCCGGTGGCGGTGTCCGTGCGGTGGTGGAAGCGGTCGGCATTCGCGACGTCCTCGCCAAGTCGTTAGGCTCGAACAATCACGCCAACGTGGTTAAGGCGACGATCGAAGCGCTCCGCGCTCTCCGCCGCCGCGACGAAATTTACAAAACCCGCGGGATCAAGATGAATAGCAACGGCGGAGAAGCGCCAGAGCAGTCATGATTCGTTTGCATAATCTCAAGCCGCGTCCCGGGGCCAAGCACCGCACCAAGCGGCTCGGCATCGGCGAAAGCTCCGGCCACGGCAAGACGAGCGGCAAGGGCCACAAGGGTCAGAAGGCCCGCTCCGGCGGAAGTATTCGTCTCGGATTCGAAGGCGGGCAGATGCCGCTCATCCGTCGTTTGCCCAAGCGCGGTTTTAACAATGCAGCCTTCAAGAAGACCTACGCGCTGATCAATCTCGATGACCTGAACGATTTCAAGGCGGGCACGGTGATTAATGAAGCAATGCTCCGTGAGTCGAAGCACATCCGCGGCAAGGTCGTCGGACTGAAGATTCTCGGTCGCGGCGAATTGAAGCATGAGCTCACGATTGAAGCGGACCGCGTGAGTGAGTCGGCCCGCGAGAAGATCGAGAAGGCCGGCGGCAAAATCACTTTGATCGAGCGCAAGTCCATCGGGGATAGCCCGCGCCACGAGGCCGCGGACGCGAAAACGGATTCTTCCGCCCCTGCGAAGGCGAAGGCAAAGCCCAAGGCGAAAGCCAAGAAGCCTGCGGCAAAGAAAACCGCAGCGAAGAAAAAGAAAAGCGCCAAGTAGGCGAATCGTTAAAGCGGACTTAGCGGATGGTTTCGGCTTTTCTCAACACGGTCAAAATCCCGGAATTACGCCGGCGGATTTTGTTCACCCTCGCGGTCATCGTGATCGTTCGGCTCGGGGCCGCCATCACGACGCCGGGAGTTAACCCGGCAGTGCTGCAGGATTGGTTCCGCACCTCCTCGCAAAGCGGGGGAGGCGGTGTCGCGGCGCTCTTCAATCTTTTCAGCGGCGGTGCGCTCGAGAACTGCGCCATCTTTTCGTTGGGCATCATGCCCTACATCAGCGCGTCGATCATGTTGCAGCTGCTGACGGCGGTGATCCCGTCGCTCAGTCGCTTATCACGTGAAGACGGGGGACGACAGAAAATCATGCAGTACACCCGTTATGCGACGGTGGTGCTTTGCATTTTCCAAGGTTACTTGCTGGCTGTTTCCTTCCAGCATCCGGAATCCTATCACACGATGCTCCCCGGCATTTCGGAGACCACGGCGCGCTTAGGCATTCCGCTGGTCGATAACCTGGGATGGTCTTTCCGGATCATCACCGTCCTCACTTTGACGTCGGGCACCCTTTTTCTAATGTGGCTGGGTGATCAAATCACTGACCGCGGCATCGGCAACGGCATTTCCTTGATCATCACCGTCGGCATCGTCGCGCAGCTCCCGGCAGCGCTGGCGCAGGCTTGGAAAACCTTCGTGCCTTCGGCGGTGACCGGCACCAGTCAGGTGAACCCGGCGATTCTCGTGCTGATGGTGGCGTTCCTCTTCATCGTGATCGCTGCGGTCATCGCTGTCACCCAAGGTGTGCGCAAAATTACCGTTCAGTACGCGAAACGTGTCGTGGGCCGGAAGATGTATGGCGGCCAGACGCAATATATGCCCCTGAAAGTGAACTATGCGGGCGTCATGCCGATCATTTTCGCGTGGGCTCTGCTTCTCTTTCCGACCACGATTGTCGGGATGGCTTTCAAAAACAGTCGCACGGCGCAACACATTGCGGCTCTTCTTTCCGACGGCTGGCTGCATTACGTCGTGCTTGCCGCGATGATCTTTTTCTTCAGTTATTTCTGGGTCGCAACGCAGTTCCAGCCCTCGCAGATTGCCGATGATCTGAAGAAGTATGGGGGCTACATCCCGGGCGTTCGGCCGGGCAAACCGACCGCGGATTTCCTCGATTTCACCATGACGCGCCTGACTTTTGCGGGCGCCATCTTTCTTACTTTGATCGCGGTTCTGCCGAGCCTTTTGAGTCAGGGTCTCCATATCCCCGTGATTACCGCGCAGTTTTTCGGCGGCACCAGTCTGCTCATTATCGTGGGTGTGATTCTCGATACCATGCGGCAGGTGGAGACCCATTTGATCCAGCGCCATTACGATGGCTTCCTGCGCAAAGGCCGGCTTCGCGGCCGTGCTTTTGACCGCGGCGGTGCGAGGGGCGAAGCCGCGCGGCAGGGGACGCTGATGTGGTTGTATGTTGGCATCGCCGTGCTCGTGATTGGCGGAGTGGCTATTTTCCTCTACGGTCGCTAGGTGAAAAGTCGCATCGTGCTCCTCGGCGCGCCTGGTTCCGGCAAGGGAACACAGGCGGAAATGATCACGCGGCATTTCGCCATCTCGGTGACTTCGCCGGGAACGATTCTGCGCCGTGAGCGCGATTTGGGAACACCTCTGGGCCTGGAGGCGGACGAAGTCTCGAAGCAGGGCGGCCTCGTCCCCGATGACATCATCGTTCACCTGATCGAGGACTGGCTCAACCTTCACGGGCAGGAAGGTTTCGTCTTCGACGGCTTTCCCCGCACGGTTGGACAAGCTCAGCGACTGAATGAAATTCTCCAAAAGATGGGTAGCTCTCTCGATCTGGCGATCTGGCTCGAAGTGTCGGAGGAGACGGTGCAGGATCGCATCGCCAGCCGGTTGCAATGCCGCCGCTGCGGTTTCACGACCAGCGTTTCGAGCGCGCGTTTTGCGAATCGGCCGGTCTGTCCTTATTGCGATGGACCGCTCATTCGGCGCGACGATGACGACGTTTCCGTCCTGCAGACTCGTCTGGCCGAGTACAAATCGAAGACCGAGCCGTTGCTATCCTTTTACGAAAAGGATGACGCCCTCCATCGCATCGATGGTAATCGCGATCGAGACGCGGTCTTCGCCGACGTCGCGGCCTTGATCGAAGATCGAGCGAAATGATCCCGATAAAGTCGGCGCGCGAGATCGACAAGATGCGGGTCGCCTGCCGCACCGCGAGCGACATTCTCGAGCGGGTGAGCGAGCTGATCCGGCCCGGCATCTCGACCAGGGAAGTTGATCAAGCCGCGGCCGACCTCATGGCCGACGCCGGGGTGCGAAGCGCGTTCCTTGGATACCGCCTCGGTCATCGTGTTTTCCCAGGCAACATCTGCATTTCGCTCAATGACGAGATCGTGCACGGGATCGGGAGCCAGCGGCGCGTCCAGTACGGCGACATCGTGAAATTGGATATCGGGGTGGTGCAGGATGGCTGGGTAGGGGATACCGCGGCGACGATCCCGGTCGGCATGATTGACGAACGCGTCGAAAAACTGCTCGAGATCACCCAGAGCGCGCTGCAACGCGCCATCGGCCATGCCCTTGCGGGTGAGCGGCTGGGTGACCTTTGCGCGTCAATTGAGGAGGAAGCGATGCAGCACCACTTCAGCGTGGTGCGAGAATTTGTCGGCCATGGCGTAGGGAGGAAATTGCATGAAGAACCGCAGGTGCCGAATTATGGCAAGCGTGGCAGCGGCCCGCGTCTGAAACAGGGCATGACGCTGGCGGTTGAGCCCATGATCAACCTCGGTGGGGCGGGGGTACGCCTCCTGGAGGATGGCTGGACGGTCTGCACTTCCGACGGTCTGCCCTCGGCCCATTTCGAACACACGGTTTTGATCACCAAAGAGGAACCCGAAATCCTGACATGGCGCGCAAAGACGCAATTGAGGTAGAGGGCAAGGTGGTCGAGCTCCTGCCGAATGCGATGTTCCGAGTGGAACTGCCCAATGGCCACTGCGTCCTGGCCCATACCTCGGGAAAAATGCGGATGCACTTCATTCGCATCTTGCCAGGGGACAAAGTTATGCTAGAAGTTTCCCCCTACGATTTGTCGAAGGGGCGAATCACTTTTCGCCATCGCTAGCGCGGAGAAATTGCTCCGCGTTTTTTCGTCTCGTGAATTATGAAAGTTCGACCGTCAGTTAAAAGACTTTGTGAAGGATGCAAGATCGTGAAGCGCAAGAACGTGGTGCGCGTGATCTGCAGTAAAAACCCGCGCCATAAACAGCGCCAGGGGTAGGAAGAAACGCTGAGAATCTGAGAGCTGAAACGCTAAAATAAATTATGCCAAGACTTTTAGGAGTAGAGATTCCCGCCGATAAACGCATCGAAGCGTCGTTGACCTACATCTACGGCGTTGGACCGAGCACCGCCAAGCGCGTCCTCGAACAGACCAACATCGACCCAAACCTGCGCGCGAAAGACCTGAGTCCGCAGCAGATTAACGAGATCATCCAGACGATCACGCACAATAAGCTCCCGATCGAAGGCGATCTCCGCCGCGAAACGCAAAGCAACCTGAAGCGCTTGCAGGCGATCAATTGCTATCGCGGCATCCGGCATCGCCGCGGTTTGCCTGTGCGCGGTCAACGCACTTCGACCAACGCCCGCACCCGCAAGGGCCCGCGCAAGACTGTCGGTGTCATCCGGAACAAGGATGCGAAGGCCGGCAAAGTTTAACCTAACGAACTGACATGGCAGAAGATTCCGAAAACCAAACGCCAGCGGAAGAGCCCGCTTCCGAGACGCCAAAAACCAAGGGGCCGAAGGTGAACGCGAGCGCGCCCGAAGAGAAGGCGGCTGAGGCCGCTGCTGCACCCGCAGCCGAGACGCCTGCCGCCGAAGCTCCTGCTGCGACTGAAGACGCGCCGGCGCCCACGGCCGAGGGTGCCGCCCCGGCGGCGCCTCCTGCCAAGGCGGAGCCAAAACCGAAAGCGGCCAAGAAGTCGAAGAAGGCCGAAGCTCCCGCTGCCGAAGCGCCCAAGGAGAATCTCTCGCTCGATCCGAACGACGTTGAGAAGCCAAAAATTGTCAAGGCGAAGGGGAGCAAGAACATCTACTCCGGTTTCGCCCACGTCCTCTCCACCTTCAATAATACGATCGTGACCATCACCGACCTGAACGGGAACGTGATTGGCTGGTCGAGCGCTGGCAAAGTTGGGTTCAAGGGATCGCGCAAAAGCACCGCCTACGCGGCCCAGATGGTGGCGCAGGATGCCTCGCGCCAGGCGATGGGGCACGGCCTCAAAGAAGTCGAAGTTCTCGTTAGGGGGCCTGGTGCCGGTCGTGAATCCGCCGTGCGTGCCTTGCAGGCAATTGGCCTCGATCTCACTGTCATTCGCGACGTTACGCCAGTGCCGCACAATGGTTGCCGCCCGCCGAAACAACGGCGCGTCTGATCCCCTCTCAACTCTCAACCAACGACTCTCAACTTTCTTCGATGGCCAGATATACCGGACCCAAAACCAAGATCGCCCGCCGCTATGGCGTGCCGCTTTTCGGACCTTCCAAATCGCTCGAGCGGAAAAATTATCCGCCTGGAATGCACGGACCAAAAGGATCGCGGCGCAAGCAATCCGACTATGCGATCGCGCTCGGTGAAAAGCAGAAACTCCGCTTTCAGTACGGGCTGATGGAGAAGCAATTCCGCCGCATCTTCGAGACAGCGCTACGGCGCCGCGGCGTGACCGGTGAGACCCTGCTTCAATTGCTCGAGACGCGGCTGGATAACGTTGTTTTCCGCCTCGGGCTGGCTAACACCCGCAGCGCCGCCCGCCAATTGGTTTCGCACGGGCACGTGCAGGTCAATGGCCGGAACGTGAACATCTCTTCTTTCAACGTGAAGACGGGCGATGAAATTACGGTCAAGGACCGTCCGAAATCGCGCCAGCTCGCCCTGCGCAACATGGAATTGACCCAGATCGCGCCGGTGCCGGATTGGCTGACGGTGGATCGCGATGCGCTGACCGGTAAAGTCGCGCACATTCCGTCGCGCGAAGAGATGCAGCCGATCGTCAACGAACAGTTGATCGTCGAGTTGTACTCGCGCTAGGCTCGGTTTCTACGGCTTAGCCTCGAGCGCTTCGAGGGCTTTGTCATAGCTGCAGCGGACAAGGTAATGGGCGAGCTGCGGATCGACGGGTTGGGGGAGTGCTTTCCCGAGCAGCACGATTTTCTCGGAGACCGCTTGCAACTTTTCCAGATGGCGGACCTGGTCGCGGCGACTCGCTTCGTCGGAAACGATCGCGCGGCGTTCGCGCAGGGCGAGAGCGAGTTCAGATTCGGGCGAAGACACGGGTAAGATTGGTTCCAAAAAAAGCTGAACTAAAGCTTGAATCGTCGCTCGCTTTTAAGCAAGCCTCCGGAATGGCCGAGGCTGAGACAAAGCGAATCCTGATCGTGGACGATGACACCTCGGTGCTCCGTATCATGAGGGAGGCGATCCAGAGCATTTTGCACTATGAAGTCGACACCTCGCCGAAGCCCGAATACGGCTTTGAGCTGGCCCTGAAAAAGAACTACGACCTGATGATTTTCGATTTTTCGATGCCCTTGATCGACGGCACCATGCTTTTCCTGCTAATCTCGAAGGTCTACGAAAACAGTTCGCCCCCTCGCCGCATGCCGCCGCTGCTGCTCGTCTCGGGCCAGGGTTCCGATGAACGTGCGCAGGAATTGCTCGCGGAAGCTCCGGTGCGCGGATTCCTCGCCAAACCTTTTGCGGTTAATCGGCTGATTGAAAAAGTGAAGAATTGCCTTCCGGAAGTTCGCGTGGTGGCCTGATCAGTCGCGGTGGCTCAGGCGGTCTGCCGCGCTTCTTCAGCAACTGCCGGACGGCTTCGAGCCAGTCGTGAGCCGAATCTCCGGACACGCTGTTTTCCGCTCGCCACTCGGAGATGAAGTAGGCTCGCATCCGGATGGCCTCGTCGGAGATCGTGGAACCTGCGGAGAGCTTCTTTCTCGCCTTGGCCTGGGGTGTGCGCGGTGCTGTCGCCGAACTGGTTTTGCCGGCGGATTTGCCGCGCGCTGGAGTCTTTTTCGCCCCCTTTTGAGCGCTGACCGGTTTCCTGATTTGCGCGCCACCCGCGCCGTTCTCAGCCGCTTGGTGAGGCGTGCCGGGGGTGGGTTCGGGAGTCGCTACGTCTTTTGGTTTTTTTGAACTTTCCGCCATTTACTTTTGCTTTCGGTGGGCCAAGCCTTTACCCGCAGAGCGCGCCTTCGCAAGCGGAAACGGCACGAAAAAGGCTCTGGCGTGAAGATCAAATCCAAGCATGAAGCACTTTATTTTCCGATGGGCGATTACCACGGCGGCGGTGATGGTGGCCGCTGCGGTCATCAGCGGAATCCGCTATGACAGCGCGTTCTCGCTGATTGGCGCCGCCCTGCTCCTTGGGATCTTGAACGCCTTCCTCCGGCCCATCCTTTTGTTGCTGATGGCGCCGCTCATCATTCTCACTCTGGGAATTTTCATCTTTGTCGTGAACGGCCTCATGCTGCTCCTGGTTAATCAATTCGTGAACGGGTTTCACGTGGACGGTTTTGGGAGCGCGTTTTGGGGCGCGATCTTGATCAGCATCGTGAGCTGGGTGCTGAGCGCCTTCTTCCGCGGCAGCGATGGCCGGGTATATCCGATCACGCATCACACCAAGATGCGACGGGTGAAAGGCCGCGTCGTGGGAAGCAGCAAGCCGGGCGACTCATGACGTATTGCCTCGGGATGGTTTGCCGCAAAGGCGCCGTTTTCCTCTCCGATTCGCGGACCAGCGCCGGGATGGATAATATCACGGTGCGTACCAAGATGCGGGTTTTCGAAAAACCAGGCGACCGGGTGATCTGCATCATGACCTCGGGCAACCTCTCGCTGAGCCAGGCCACGCTCGCCCTGATCGACGACGATCTCCATCTGAACGAAAGTCATCCGGCTCGAAAACATTTGTTCAATCGGGAGACTCTCTACGAGACCGTGCGTTATGTCGGCTCAAAGGTACGGGAGGTGGAACAGCGCGATCGGGCGGCGCTCGAGGCCGATGGTTTTAGTTGGAATATAAACCTCATCGTGGG
This sequence comes from Verrucomicrobiota bacterium, assembly GCA_030856765.1. Classification (GTDB taxonomy): domain Bacteria; phylum Verrucomicrobiota; class Verrucomicrobiia; order Chthoniobacterales; family UBA10450; genus Palsa-1392. Next base: position 8,986 of record JALYOR010000009.1, read on the forward strand.
CGGCCAAATCGCGGGCCTGGAGCCGGAGGTACACGCTATTTATCCGCAAGGCAACAGCATCCATGCGAGCAAGGACTGCCCCTATCTGCAGATCGGCGAATCGAAGTATGGCAAGCCGATCTTGGATCGCGGTTTGAGCTACGACAGCACCTTGATGGACGCGCTCAAATTCGGTCTCATTTCGATGGATGCGACGATGAAAAGCAATGTCGCAGTCGGTCCACCGATCGACATTCTTTGCTACAAGACCGACGCGTTGCAGGTCAAAATGCGGACCCGCCTGGAGGAGAACGATCCCTACCTGAAGGAGATCAGCCAGAAATGGCAGGACGGCATCGTCCGGCTCGTTAGGCAAATGCCGGTGGCGGATTTCAGCAAGACTGCCCTCGGTTTCGCGACGGCGGCCTAGTGAACGCCTGACGGCGGTTGAGGGGGAGTTTCCCGCCGCCCTAACGGGCGCCGAAGCAGGTCATTCTGCTTTCGTTTTCGAGCCGCCTTGCCTGGGCGCGCCACTCCCAATCCGGGAAGTTTTCCGGGCTGGTCTGGTTCCTGCTTTTACGTGAGTCCGCACTTCAAACGCCCGCTTTTAATTATTATGCCGACTCCAACAAAACGATTCATCTGCGCGCTCGCTGCCTGCCTGCTCGCCTCCTCGGCCTCCTGGGGACAGGAGGCCCGCACCGCGGTCGCCGAACCGTCGAAACCGACCGCGACGATTTCGACCGTTGGCGCACCTGCGGCGCAGCGCGCATCGGAGTTGGCTCCGATGACACTGGTGCAGGCGGCAACCCCTGGCAGCGCAACCAACGCTGCGCCCCCAGTGCAGCCTGCTGCGCCTGCGCCGGGTGTTTCGCAGACCACGGCGACCACCACGAGCATCACCACGGTCAATCCGGTGACGGAGAGCGGCGGTGTCGGAGTCCGTGAGTTCCAAGGCGACGACGTCGGCCAGGTGCTGCGCCTTCTCGCCCGGCAGGCGAAAATCAACATGGTCGTGAGTGAAGCGGTCGCTGGCACCGTGACGATGCGTTTGGAGGATGTCACCGCTTTGCAGGCGGTCGCCATCATCGTGAAAGCTAAAGGCCTGTTCATGGATCAGATCGAGAATGTCTACTACATCAAGACCGGCGCGGAGCGGACCGCGGAGCCGACCGAAAGCGACAGCTACCAGCTGAGTTATGGTCGGGCTAAAGACGTTGCCCCACTGCTCGCTGCACAGCTTTCCAGCAAGGAAGCGCCGCAGGTGGACGAGCGGACGAACACTCTCTTCTTTCGGGAAACCCGCAGCAATATCGACAACATCCGCAAGATGCTGGTGCAGGTCGACAAGCCGACCAAGCAGGTCATGATCGAAGCGCGCCTCGTCGAGGTGAACGCCAATCCGAAGCAAAGCTACGGCATCAACTGGGCCGGCGTGCTCGGTGGCTCCTCCAGTCCGCAAACCGTTCGCTTTGGCGCGCCTTTCCCTGGATCTTCCACCATTCAGACCGATATAAACCCGACCACGGGCCAATCCACCAGTTCAATCGTCCCCGGTACATTGCCAACCGTTACGACCAATCCGAACGGAACTTTTCAGCCCGCCGATTTTCTCTTCGACAGCGCGCTTAAAGCGCTTGGCGGTCAATTCGCGATTCTTTCCGTGCCGCAGATGTCGGTCACGTTGCGAGCTCTCAACGAAGATTCCGATGCGGAATTCCTCGCCAATCCGCGCGTCGTGACGGCCGACAACCAGCAGGCGAAGATCGAAATCATTCGCAACCAGCCGGTCCCGCAGTTGAACTTCAATGAGCAAACCGCGACTGCGGTTTTCGGAGGATTCCAGGACAAAAAGTTCGGCAACACGCTGGTCGTCAAGCCGCTGGTCAACAAAGACGATTTTATCACTCTGAGCGTGAAGCCCGAGATCAGCAACAAGGTCGGCGACGCTGAATTCGTCTTCGCCGGCGCCACCGTCCGGAGCCCGGTCATCGATACGCGGACGCTTGATTCCAACGTGCTTATCAAGAGCGGCGACACCCTCGCCATTGGAGGTCTCTTGCAGGACGAAGTGACCAAGGCGCGCAACAAGGTGCCGATCATGGGCGACATTCCAATTCTCGGTTACCTCTTCCAAGAGCGTCTGAACGCGCGCACCAAGCGGAACCTGCTGGTCTTTGTCACCCCGACGATCCTTGAGCAGCGTTACGGTACCGGACTTGAAGATCAGGTCACGGGCTTGCATCACAGCGGCGAAGAATTTGCGGATCCCAACGGCTGGCGGAACAACGCGAGGGGCGCGGTGCGCCTGGTGCCGACCTCGAACCGCCAGGCGGTGTCTGATTATCCCAAGCCGGGCATTGCTCCGGCACCAGCCCGCATGCGGTTTATGAGCACGGCGAAAGATCGCGACTTCTAGGAAAAGTTTTGTTGTGGGGTTGAAGAGGGTGGATCGGCTTGGCTGGTTCGCCCTCTTCGTATTTTAGAAAGGGAGGACCGGGACACTTGCACTCGCCCATCCTCCTGTGCATCATAAGCCGCCTGAGTTTCCCCGCACAGAACGCGTATTCTTGATGAAACTATCGCTCATTCCCAAACCGCTCCGGTCGATCGCCGTGAAAATCGAGAATGAAGAGCGAATCTCTGATCAGGAAGCGATCGAGCTTTACCGGTCGACCGATTTGAACGCGCTCGGGATCATGGCCAGCGCGGTGCGCGAACGCAAGAACGGCAACGTCGCGACCTATATCCTCAATCGCTACATCAACTATTCCAACATCTGCGTTCTTTCCTGCCAGTTTTGTGCGTTCGCCGCCAAGAAGCGCGACGCGCACGCTTTCGAGAGCTCGATCGACGAGATCGTCGCCGCGGTGGAGGAAGCGCTTTCCTCCGGCATTACCGAAGTACACATGGTCGGCGGTCTGCACCCCTCGCTCGACAAACAGTGGTATCTCGATCTGCTGCACCGACTGCGCGCGCTCGATCCGCAGCTGCAACTGAAAGCCTTTACCGCGATTGAAATTCGCCATCTGGCCCGGCGCATCTTTAAAACTTCCATCGCGGAGACGCTCGGCATCCTGCGCGAAGCGGGGCTCTGCTCGCTCACCGGCGGCGGCGCGGAGATTTTCGATCCCGGGGTGCGCGACGAGCTTTGTCGCGGCAAAGAGAGCGCCGCGGAGTGGCTCGAAGTCCACCGCATCTGGCACCAGATGGGCGGTCGCAGCACCTGCACCATGCTTTTTGGTCATATCGAGAGCGACGAGCAGCGAGTCGATCATCTGCGTCAACTCCGCGAGCTGCAGGATGAGACCCACGGCTTCACGGGCTTCATCCCATTCGCCTTTGAGCCGGGCGCGAGCACGGTCCTGAGCCATATCCCGATGGCGACCGCCTTCGATCAGCTCCGCAACCTGGCGGTGAGCCGCATCTATCTCGATAACATCGAACATCTGACCGCCTACTGGGTGAGCATGGGGCTGCCGCTCGCCCAAGTCGCCCTCAGCTATGGGGTCGATGATCTGCACGGCACTATCATGCGGGAAAAGATCTTCCACATGGCAGGGGTGACCACCCCCGAGGAGCAGACCGTGGAGACTTTGCGCCACGTCATCCGCGAGGCCGGACGCGAGCCAATGCAGCGGGACAGCTTCTATAATCGCATTCCGCCGAAGCAGCCCGCGGCCTCCTCCACCGCGGCTTCGCCCGAAGAAGGCGACCTCGTCTGCGCCTGAGGTGCAGATTCCCGCTTCGCTCCGCCTCGGCTGCGTAAAGTATCTCAACGCGCTCCCGCTCATTCACGGCTGGGAAGGTGCGGTGACACTCGATCACCCGGCTGCCCTCTGCCGCCAGCTCGCCGCGGGTGAGCTCGATGCGGCACTCGTTTCCAGCTTCGAATATCTCCGGCGACCCATTTACTGTGTCGTGGACGGCGTCGCGGTTGCGTCTGATGGACCGGTCTTCAGCGTCATTCTCGTCCATCGCGGACCGCTTGAGCAGTTGCGGGAGGTGTTGATCGACCCGGCCTCGGCCACCTCCGTGAATCTGCTCCGCTGTTTGTTAGGCAAACGCGGGATCGCGCCCGCCTTCATCTCGCAGGGGGAGATCAGCAACCAGCGTGGCCGTCTCCTGATCGGCGACCAGGCCATTCGCTTTCGACAGGAAAGGGAAGGGGATGATCAAATCCTCGACCTCGGTGCGGAGTGGAAAGACGCTACGGGCCGGCCCTTCGTTTACGCTCTCTGGCTGATTCGCCCGGAGTATCCAGAGAAGGAGACCGTGGCGCACGCGCTTCGGTCGTTAGGTCAGAAAAACGTGGCCCGGCTTGATCGTCTCATCTCCGCCCAGCCGGAGCGCAGCCGTGCTTTTTGCGAATTCTATTTTCGCGAGTGTTTGCATTTCGCGTTGGGCGAGGAAGAGAAAGAAGGATTTCGAATCTTTGGTGAATTATGCGCAGAGCAAAAACTGCTTCCCGCCGTACCGCCCGCTCCCCGGCTCGTCTAGCCGGCCAGTTGCGCATCGGCATCTCCGGCTGGACCTACAAGCCGTGGCGCGAGCTTAAATTCGCCAGCCGCGCCCTCACACGATCGAACAGCGGCACCTTTTACTCGCTCCAGCGCCCGGCCAGTTTTCAGAAGTGGTACGAAGAGACGCCGGAACACTTCCTCTTCAGCATTAAGGGAGCGCGTTTCATCACTCACATGAAAATGCTGCACGATGTGCGCGAGCCGCTCGCGAACTTCTTCGCCTCCGGCGTGCTCGCCCAGCGCGAAAAGCTCGGCCCGGCGGCAACAGCGACAGCGTGCTCGAGTGGTGGGCGGAACGCATTCGACGTTGGCGACGCGGTCGCGATGTTTTCGTTTACTTTGATAACGATGCCAAAGTCCACGCCCCATTTGATGCGCAGCGCCTCGCTGCTCTCCTCGCCTGACGGCGCCTTGGAATGATGCACGATCGACGTTGGATCATGGCCAATGGTGCTGCCGATCCCGCTCCCTTTTCCGAAGGGTTCTGCGGTTTGCCCTGCATCACTCAGCTCTTGCAGCGCCGTGGATTGCTCAATGACGGAGAGGCGAACGATTTCCTTCGGCCGCGCCTGGCCCGGTTGAGCGATCCTTTTCTCCTCCCGCAGATGCAGGCGGCGGTCGATCGCATCCTGCAGGCGATCGCTGCGCGGGAGCGGGTCGTGCTCTACGGCGACTACGATGTCGACGGCGTCACCTCACTTGCCTTGCTCAACGAGATGCTCTCCGCCTACGGCACGACGCCGGCCCTTTTCCTCCCGTCACGAATGGAGGAAGGTTACGGATTAAGCCGTGAAGCGATCGAGCGCTGCTGCCGGGCGCATTCCCCGCAGCTTCTCATCGCGGTCGATTGTGGGACCTCTTCCTGTGCGGAAATCGCCGAGCTGCGCACCCGCGGCATCGACGTCATTGTCCTCGATCATCATGAGCCGAAAGGCGAGCTGCCGGATTGTGTTGCGATCGTGAATCCGAAGACCACCGGCGATGCATCGTTTCGTTATCTCTGCAGTGTCGGTCTCGTCTTCAAGCTTTGTCATGCTCTCCTGAAGGCTCGTCCTTTGCCCGGATTCCAATTGCATGAGCGGCTCGACCTGGTGGCTTTGGGAACGGTCGCCGACATCGTTCCGCTGGAATCGGAAAACCGGATTTTGGTTTATCATGGCGCGCGAGAAATCGCGAACCGGCGATTAATCGGTCTGACCAGGCTGCTCGACGTTGCCGCAGTGCGGCCACCGATCGCATCCGAGCACATCGGCTTTCGGCTCGGACCGCGGTTGAACGCCGCGGGCCGCCTAACGACGGCCGAAAAGGCACTGCGCCTGCTGGTCACGACGGATCCAGAGGAAGCGCGCGCACTCGCCGCGGAGTTGGATGGCCAGAATCGCGAGCGACAGACAGTCGAGCGGGAGATCGTGACGGCGGCGGAGGAAGAGATTGCGAGTCGAAATCTGGGCGAAGCGCCGGCCATCGTCCTCGGCCAGAAGGGTTGGCATCCGGGCGTGCTCGGGATTGTCGCATCCAGAATCGCGCGGAGTCATCATCGTCCCACCATTATCGTGGGCTTCGACGAGAACGGTCTCGGTAAAGGCAGCGGGCGGAGCATTCCGGGTCTCTCGCTGGTCGCGGCGCTCGGGAGCTGCGACGATCTGTTGGAGAAAGTCGGCGGGCACGAGATGGCGGTCGGTCTCACCATAAGGGAAAAGAAGCTCCCTCTCTTTGTCGCCCGCTTTCAGGAGGTCTGCCGCGAGCGTCTTTCCGCCGAGCAGCTCGAGCCGCTCCTCCACCTTGACGCGGAGCTGACCCTGCGTGAGCTGACCTGGGACCTGCTGCGCTGGCACGAATTGCTGCAGCCCTTTGGACAGGGCAACCCGCAGCCCCTCTTTCTCGTTAGGGGAGTGGAGCCGGCCGCGCCTCCACAGATCTTAAAAGAGAAACATCTCGTCCTGCGACTGCGCCAGGATGGCCGCCCCCAGCGCGCGATATTTTTTGGCGGCGCAGAGCAAATACTGCCCGACCCGCCATGGGACATTGCCTTCCGGATCAGCGCCGATGAATATGAAGGAGAGACCCGCCTCCAGATGCAGGTGGAAGCGCTGCGGGCGAGCCGTCCGGAAGCACCATGAGCCTGGTCACTTCGGATTCGTTAGGCGAGATCGAGTGGATTCCGCGTCCGCGCAGCACGCAGCTGCGCCGCCTCGGCCTGGAGACGGTGGGCGACTTGCTCACCCATTATCCGCGACGTTATGAGGACCGCCGGGAATTCGCCGGCTTTCCGCGCGAGGAGAGCGAGCAGCCGGTTTGCCTTTGCGGCGAGGTAGTAAAAACGCGGTTCAACCGCTTTGGCCGCGGAAAGAAAATTTTCGAAGCCACGCTGCAGGAAAGCAACGCGCACGCCCTGAGCGAGCCGCTCGTCCTGCGCTGGTTCAACCTCCATTACGTGCAAAAAATGATCCTGACCGGGCATCGCCTCGTCGTATTCGGGAAACCGCGCCGGCGCGGGCAGCGCCTTTGCATGGAGCACCCGGAGTTTGAGGTGATCGAAAACGACGAGGAAATTTCGATCCACTTCCGCCGCATCACGCCGATCCACCCGGCGACAGAAGGATTGTCGCAGCGCGTCCTGCGCGCGTTGGTCTATCGGCTGTTGGAGGAATGGGAGGATGATGGCGCCGAGACTCTGTTACCGGCAAAGCTGGCCGGACAGGTCGGTCCCCGCTCGCTGCACGAGATCCATTTTCCTTCCTCCAAGGAAGCGCTGGCCGGCGCGCGCGAGACGCTCGTCTTGGCGGAGTTCTTCGCGATGCAGATGCTGCTGGCGTCGCGGCGCGCACGTTCCCGGTCGCGGCGGGGCGCGATTCATTCGGGCCGGGGAGAACTGCTCGAGCGCTTCTTGCGCGCACTGCCATTCGACCTGACAAACGCCCAGGCGCGGGTGATCGAGGAGTTGCGCGGCGATCTCGGCTCGACCATTCCGATGAACCGGCTGCTTCAGGGCGACGTCGGCTCAGGCAAAACCGTGGTGGCGATTGCGGCCATGCTCCTCGCGGTCGAAGCCGGGTACCAGACCGCGCTCATGGCGCCGACGCAGATCCTGGCTGAGCAGCATTACGACGTGTTGCGGCGCTGGCTGGAGCCGTTAGGCGTGCCGGTTTCGTTGCGGACGAGCGCGCGCCAGGAGGATCCGTTGCCGCTCTTCACGCGGCCGCTTCAGAATCCGGGGAGCACAGGCGGCCCGCCTGTCGCGTCCGGCGGCTCGCCGGACGCATCGAGCGACATCCGTTACAGCAAACGCGTTCTCCCGCATTTCGAACGTCCGTGGGCCAAGTACGCGATCACGTTCACGACCCGAAAGAAGCGGCCTCTGACGCCGCCGGCACGCGGCAGGGTTCTCGACTGCATACTCCACGGGAAAACGAAACGGTACGAACTCTACGCGGCCTGCGTGATGCCTGATCACGTGCATCTCCTTCTGGAGCCCGCGATCAAAGAGACCGGTTCAAAAGATGAGCCGATCTTTTTTTCGTTAAGTGAGATTTTGCACACGATCAAGTCCTTCACGGCCCACGAGATTAACCTTCTTGAGAAGACGAAGGGCGCAGTCTGGGAGACGGAATCGTTTGATCGTTTGATTCGCTCGGAAAGGGATCTGGAAGAGAAGTTCGAATACATTACCCGGAATCCCTGGGAGGCTGGCATTGTTAGTCCGGAGGAAGAGTATGACTGGGTTTGGTGGCCGGAACGGGGCGGTTTCTCTGATACTTCATCGCACGACCGTCCGGCGAGCCGCCGGACGGAACAGGCCAGCGGCCTGTGCTCCCCGGAGAGGAAAGCACCCCTTGGCCAGATCTTTGTCGGCACGCATGCGCTGCTTTTTGAGCCCGAGGGACTGCAAAACCCGGGGCTTGTCGTGATCGATGAGCAACACAAATTTGGTGTGGCGCAACGGGGGCGCCTAACGACGCAGGATCCCGCGCCCGATGTGCTCGTGATGACGGCCACGCCGATTCCCCGCACCCTCACGATGAGTCTTTACGGCGATCTCGACGTCTCGACCATCGACGAGATGCCGGCCGATCGCGGGCGGATCGTGACCGCGGCGCGCGACGAGGAAAAAC
>JALYOR010000023.1 GCA_030856765.1 Verrucomicrobiota bacterium
TTCAGTCCCGCTCGGTTATTTTACCGTGAGCGGCAACGACAAATTTTGGTCGGCCAGTTTCGCCGCTCCGGCGACCGGCCCCCTTCAATATTACCTCCAGATCAACTACAGCGATCACAGCACGACTTACCTCTACGGCACGGATTCGACCAGCAACGCGACGGGCGACTCCAACCTCGCCGCGGCCAACCCGTACACGGTCGATCTCACCCCGGTCCTGACCGTCAACGGCGTCAACGCAAACTACTCCACTGAGCACGTCTATGTGGACGAGATCGCCGGTGACTCTGTCTCCTATGCGGTCATCTTCAATCCCAATGCAGCCAGCGTCGACCCGACAACAGTGCAGGTTTTTACCAACCTGAACAGGCGCGATTACGCGGCCCTGCCTTATACCGACGGCAACGGCATCGCAACCGAAGAGGGAATCCACCCGCCGAGTGGCGATCTGGTTGGGACTAACGACACACACTATTATAAAGCCTATGCCATGTCGGAGAGCGGTGGGCAATACAGCCTGACTCTCGACGGAACGAATGCCGGCCCCGCTCGCACTGGCGCTTACCGGATGACCGCGCGTTATCGCCTTATCGGGAGCAGCACCTGGATTTACTACACTTCGAGCGGCCGACGCGATCACGCCATTGTCGTTTCACCGAAGGCGGCTCGTAACATCAACCTCTACGAGATCAACACCCTCAATATTAACGCGAGCGGCGACCAGATGTCGCAGCGCAGCACCTTTGCCGATCTGCATAACCCGGCGGAACGCTGGAATCTCGATTATGTGAAGAATCTTGGCTCGAACTATCTCTGGTTCCAGCCGATTCACCCGAACGGAATCGATGGCCGCCAGATCGATCCGAACACCGGCCAGCCTTTCATCGTGGGCAGCCCTTACGCAGTTAAAAACTTCTTCGATATAATGGCTCTGATGGGCCAGGATAATACCCGGGCCGGTGCCCTGAGCGAGTTCCAGGGTTTCATGACAGCGACCGATACCGCGGGCGTCGGAGTGATGCTCGACGCGCCCTTCAACCACACATCTCACGACGCCGAACTCGCGCAGAAAGGTGTTGAACTAATCAAGCCCGGCGTAAGCGCGACAACCGAGATTCGCAACGCGGAAGCACGCTTCTTTTCGCATGGCGATCTCTTCAATATCGCCAACAACAACTACTGCATCCGTGCTTCGAGTGCGTCTGACGTCGCGCCAGCTCCGGACCGGAACGATTTCGGCAAATTCGCCGACACCTTCGACATCTTTTTTGGTCAATACTCCGCCCTCGTCTGCCTGAACAATCAGGACAACGGAAATTATCTGAATGAAAACGACATCTTCCAATACGGCGGCCCGGTCTGGAACAGCATCGACTTCAACTCTGGCGGGGTGAACCACAACATCACTCGCAACGTCTGGCGCTACTTCGCCGCCTACATCCCTTTTTGGTTAGGCCAGACCGGCCATAGCGGCGGCAACAGCACGTCAGCGGACGGCGATGCCGCCACCCGTCTCGCGCTCGACAGTAAAGGGATCGATGCCTTGCGCGCCGACTTCGGGCAGGGGCTCCCGCCCCAGGCCTGGGAATACATCATCAACGTCGCGCGCAGTCATAAATGGAACTTCGTTTTCATGACCGAGTCGCTCGACGGCGGCGCGGTCACTTATCGTTCGGCGCGGCACTTCGACATCCTGAACGAGAACATCATCTTCCCTTTCCAGGCCGCGACCACGACGAGCGACTACCGCGGCATTTTCGATTCTCGTCGCAGCGCCTACGGGCAGTCGCTGGTGCTGCTCAACTCCACCTCACACGACGAAGCGAACTACGCCGACCCGTTCCAGGCCCTGATTCGTTATGGAGTAAGCAACACGGTCGATGGCGCTCCGATGATTTTCTACGGACAGGAGAACGGCATTTCGGACACCTTTGGTTTCAGTCACTACGAGATCAACTTCGGCAAATTCATCCCGCACTTCAAAGTCTTCAACGATCTCGGACCGGTTCTCGGCAACCAGACCTATGGCTTGCAGCAGCTCTACCCGGTCTATGCCGGAATGGGACAGGCGCGCCAGTTCAGCACCGCATTGCGCAGCTCGAATCGCTATTATCTCAACCAAGTCGGCGGTAGCGTTCAGCAGTCGATCTTCTCGGTCGCCAAGTATCAATCGCCCAACGCCTCACCTGCCCTCACTGATGTCGTCTTTGGTTTCATGAATCTCGATCGCAACAATGACCAAAGCGGGAATTTCGATGTCGATGTTACCCAGAACAGCGCTAATCTTTTCGGCATCAAACGCGGGCGCACCTACGATGTGCGCAACCTTGCGGCCTATACCGCGATCGATCCCAATCGGCGCAACTACTTCCTCAATCGGAAAACCGGTGACCAACTCCTCGATGGCGGTCTCTTCGTCGGGATGAAGAAGGTCCCGGTCGTCGACGGGAACTGGGCAACAGCCCCGTTTGAGGCGCAATATCTTAAGCTCTACGATGTCACCGCTCCGACCGGCACACCGGGAGTAGCTGCTCCGCCTAACATTTACGGTTACGTCGTCGGCAACACGGCCACCCTGCATTGGAACGCCGCCGCGCCGGATAGCGAAGGGATCGTTCCCTCCTACAAAGTCAGCGTGACGATTGGCGGCGTCACTACGGAATACTTCACCAGCGCCACCACGATCTCTTTTACGGTGACACCGGGACAAACGCTTTCCGTAACCGTGCAGGCGGTCAACCCCAGCGACACTACCGTAGGCGGCGGGACAAGCGCGGCTGCCATCATCAAGGTGCTCGACCCAGCGGGCGACGATGACGGCGACGGGATGAACAACGCCTCGGAAGATGTGGCTGCAACCAACCCGCTCAGCAGCACCTCGATTCTGCGCGTCACGGATATCACCCGCGTCTTGCCAAGTTCGATTTCCGTCACGTGGAGTTCGGTCGTGGGCAAAGCCTACCAGCTGGAAACTGCGCCGACGCCCAGTGGCACCTACGTTTCGGTCGGTCCAGTGGTGACTGCGACCAGCACGAGCACCAATGAGACGATCGCTGGGGGCGTTCCCGCCTTTTACCGCGTGCGGGTCGTTCCGTAGTCGATCACGACTTTGGTGTTTGTCGGCCGTCGAACGAATTGACAGAGTCGCTGTCTTCCGTCGCCATGCTGAAACTAATTCTTTGCTTTGTTCTCACTTGCCTGGCGCCCTTCAGCGCCCGCGGGCAAACGCCCAAGCCATTTCCTGAGAACAAAGGCGTCTCGCTCGACGCGCTCCAGCCCCAACCAGCCTGGGCCGCGGAAGCGGTCTTCTACCAGATTTTTCCGGAACGTTTCCGCAACGGCGACCCGGCCAACGATCCCACCCGCGACACTCTCGAGACGCCGATCAAGGCGCCTAACGAATGGCGCATCTCGCCCTGGACCGCCGACTGGTATGCGCGTGATGAATGGGAGAAGGAGCTCGGCGATGATTTTTATCAGCACGGCGTCTTCGACCGGCGTTACGGCGGAGACCTTCAGGGAGTGCTCGACAAGCTCGATTACATTCGCGACCTCGGCGCCAACTGCATCTACTTCAATCCCCTCTTTTATTCGCGATCGATGCATAAGTATGACGGCAACAGCTATCATCACATCGATCCCAACTTCGGCCCCGATCCGAAGGGCGATCTCGCTCTGCTCGGGAAAGAAACCGCCGACCCAGGCACGTGGCAATGGACCGCGGCGGACAAGCTCTTTCTTAAAGTGATCAAGGAGGCGCACGCGCGGAAGATCCGAGTCATTATCGACGGTGTCTTCAATCACACCGGACGCGATTTCTTCGCCTTCCAGGAACTGCGCAAAAAGCAGGCGGAGTCCCGCTATCAGGACTGGTATGTAGTGGAGAGCTTCGACGACCCAAAGACAAAGCGAAACGAGTTTGTCTACCAGGGTTGGTGGGGCCACGCGACTCTCCCGATTTTCGCCGCCTCGGAAGATGGGAAGGACATGTTCGAAGGCCCGAAAGAATACATTATGCAGGCGACCAAACGCTGGATGTTGCCGGACGGAAAAGATTGCTCGTTAGGGATCGACGGCTGGCGGCTTGATGTGGCGGACGAGCGCCCAGCCAAATTTTGGGCGGATTGGAACGCTTTCGTTCGTAAATGCAATCCCGAGGCCTACACCACGGCCGAGGTTTGGAAGGACGCCGCCCAGCTGATAAAGGAAGGGGGGTTTTCGGCCGCGATGAACTACAACGCGTTTGCCATCCCGGTTAAAGGCTACCTGGTCGATGACAAGATCGGGCCGTCCAAATTCGTCAACCTGATAGACGAGCGACGCGAAGGTGTCCCGCCGGCGGTCGCCTACGTGATGCAAAACCTGATGGACTCGCACGACACCGATCGCCTCGCTTCGATGATTGTGAACGGCGAAGGCACGCAGTACGAAAACGGACAGATTTCTTTCAATGAGCGCAACGACGCCCGCGCCTCGGCCACCTACCGGATTCGCCAGCCTAACGACCGGGAGCGCGACATTCAGCGCCTGATCGTTCTTTTCCAGATGACCTATGTGGGTGCCCCCATGATCTATTACGGGGACGAAGCCGGGATGTGGGGCGGGCATGATCCCGACGACCGGATGCCGATGGTGTGGGAGGATCTAAAATACGACCCGCAGGCAATCGACCCGCGCGGTGAAAAGCGCGAGCCGGACGAGGTGAAATTCGAGCCGGAGATTTTCGCCTTCTACAAAAGCGCAGTCGCCCTGCGTCGCGAGCACGATGCGCTCAATCACGGCGATTACCGCGTCATCGTGACGGATGACAAACATGATTCCACGGCTTTCGTGAGACAAACTGCGAAGGAAAAACTGCTCGTGGCCTTCAATCGCGGCGGAGAGGCGGCGACACTCACTCTGAAGTTCCCGCACCACAAGGTCCAACCGATCTTCGTCACAAAAGGCGAACTGTCCGACCTCAAAGCAGAGGATTCGGGAAAGGCGCTCGATCTGCAGTTGCCGCCCCTGACTGGCGCAGTGCTCTCCTTCGAATGAGCTCGCACGGTTTATGGCCTTTGCGCCCCGATCGGGTGCGCCCCGTGTGCGAATCGGGGCGCCAAGGCCCCTCCCACATTTTTGCGCTCTTTCTGGTTTCCCTGGTCTTGCTTGGCGCGTGTAATCGTCCGCCGGACGCGCCTACTCACATTCGGATCTGGCATCAGAAAATCGGTGCCGAACGTGACCTCTTCAATGGGTTCGTTAGGCAATATAACGACGCCCACCCGGACCGCCTGATCGAGGCGCTCTACAAGGAAAACGAAGAGTTGCGCAATCTCTACATTATCGCCGCCGTCGCTGGTCAGGGGCCGGACCTGATTTACGGGCCGGCCGACAATGTCGGCGTCTTCGTGACCACCAAGACGATCCGCCCGCTCGACCCCGTTTTTGGGCCGGCGTTTTTTGAACGCTTCACTCCGCAGGGCGTGATCAGGTGGCAGGGCTGGAACTGGATGGCAGCGGACCAGATCGGAAATCATCTCACCCTGGTTTACAACAAATCGCTCGTCCTCCAGCCGCCGGCCACGCTCGATGAGTTAATTCAAACGACCAAAAGCCTAACCAAAGACACCAACGGGGGCGGCAGGATGGATCAATACGGCCTGACTTGGAATTACCGGGAGCCGTTCTTCTTCATTCCCTTCCTGACCGGCTTCGGCGGCTGGGTGATGGATGCAGAGGGAAATCCCGCGCTCGACAACGAGCAGACCGTCCGCGCGATCCAGTTCGTTCTCGATCTGCGCGACAAATATCAGGTCATCCCGCGCGAAGGTGATTACGAGATCGCAGACATGCTCTTCAAGGAAAGCCGCACTGCCATGATCATTAACGGCTCGTGGGCGGATTATCACGTTCCAAAGCACAATATGATCGCGCCGCTGCCCTTTAATACCGAAACCGGCTTGTGGTGTGAGCCGATGATTTCCGCCAAGGGCTACTCGGTGAACGCCAACCTGCTGCCGGAAAAATTCGGCGCCGTTTACGAGGTGGTTGCTTACCTCACGAGCGCCGACATCCAGAAAAAAATGGCGCTCGAACTGTCCACGACGCCGGTGGACAAGAGCGTCCTCGCGGCGCCTGAGATCAGGGCGAACCCTGCGCTTCAGGCCTCGATGAAACAGATTGAACATGGCCGGCCGATGCCGATCGTGCCGCAGATGCGGCAGATTTGGGAAGGGATGCGCGGCCCCTACCAACTCGTGATGAGCGGGGCGATCACTGCCAAGGAAGCGGCTCGCCGCATGCAGCGCGAGGCGGAAAAAAATATCGCCGATAGCAATCTGTGACGACTATCTCGTTGTCGCGCGGACTCGCTTGTCATCCCGAGCCGCAGAGACGGCCGAGGGACTTCTCAAATGCAATCCCCGGCAGCGGTGATAAGACAGCGCCTCTTCCAATGGCGAGATCCTTCCCCGCGCTGCGCCGGATCAGGATGACAAGCAAGTTGCAGAAACTCCATCTTCATTCAGATAACGTCTGACCGATGAATCACGCGAACACCCGAGCCCGACTCTTCATCACCCTTCTCCTCGCCCCCGCGTTGCTGGTCATTCTCGCGGTCGTTTTCATTCCGTTCCTCTTCAACGTCATCCTCTCGTTTTCGAACGCGAACCTCTATCACATCCGCGATTGGCGCCTGATCGGCTTTGCTCAATACGTCTCGGTTTTTCGGCAGGAACTTTTCTGGTCGATCCTGCTCAAGACCGTCATCTGGACGGTGGTGAACATCGTTTTCCATGTCGTAATCGGCGTTTTCCTGGCCGTTGTGCTCCACCAAAAATTTATCCGCGGAAAATCCGCCTGGCGGGTCGCGCTCATTCTGCCATGGGCTTTGCCGCAATACATCAGCGCGCTCACCTGGCGCGGGATGTTTAATTACGAATACGGCTCCGTGAACTTGCTGATCACGAAATATCTTCACCTCACGCCGGTGCAGTGGCTCACCTCCCCGTTCGAGGCCTTTCTCGCCGTCATCATTACCAACATCTGGCTCGGGTTTCCTTTCATGATGGTGATCGCGCTGGGCGGCCTGCAATCGATTCCAGACGAGCTTTACGAGGCGGCCGACGTCGATGGCGCCTCGAAGTGGTTCCAGTTTTGGCACATCACGGCGCCTTTGTTGCGGCCGGTCATGATTCCGGCGATCACGTTAGGCACAATCTGGACTTTCAATAACATCAATGTCGTCTGGCTCGTCTCGAATATGGGCGAACCGGCGGATTCGACCCACATTCTCGTTTCCTACGTCTATAAGGCAGCCTTCAACATGTATCGCTTCGGGTGGGCGGCGGCCTTGTCCGTGGTCATCTTCGCCATCCTCTTCCTTTTCGCACAGGTCTTTCTCAAGCAGACCCGTGCGACCGAACCGGTGTATTAATGACTCTAGTCAGGTTGCGTCCTCTGCGCCGGCTGGGCGCGGCGCTGTCCTGAAGAAGCAAGTAGCGCACGAGACGTGCGCGCTACCCGGAGCCCAGGCCGCTCTGCGCGCTCTCGTATTCTTTCCTGCGCAGTGCGTCGACGACGAAACAGATTCCACCCACGATCAGTATGATGGAAAGTGTTTGGCCGCGAGTGAACGGCCCGGTGAGCGGCGCGTCGGGCTCGCGAAAATTCTCCACCACGATCCTAACGAACGCGTAGAGAAGCAGGAATAGACCCGCCAACATGCCGCGCGGTTGCCGAGTCCGGAGACGCAGGAACCAGAGACAGCCGAAGAGAAACACACCCTCCAGCAGCGCCTCGTAGATCTGCGATGGGTGGCGCGGGGTTAGCATCTGTTGCAAAACCGATTGCAGCCCGACATCGCTCCGGGCATGTTCGATGACCGCGTCCAGATTGCCGACCTCCGGTCTTATCGAATGGGCCGCGGCCAACAC
This sequence comes from Verrucomicrobiota bacterium, assembly GCA_030856765.1. GTDB lineage: Bacteria > Verrucomicrobiota > Verrucomicrobiia > Chthoniobacterales > UBA10450 > Palsa-1392. The sequence goes on from JALYOR010000023.1 coordinate 7,917, forward strand.
CCGCGTTCCGATCTCAGGCGAATCGATCGCTTCCTTCGGGAACTGCATCGCCCAGGGAACGGTGGCCGCTCGCCCGTAAAGCTCACCGTTGATGAAGTTCGCACCGCGGCCGAGAAAGAGTCCCACCGGCGCGACCACTGCGATATTGTCCGCCAGGCTGAGCCAGGCAATCTTCTGGGATCGGGCGTAGAGAAAAGTCGCCAGGGTGAGGCCGATCATTCCGCCGTGGCTCGACATTCCGCCGTCCCAAATGCGGAAAATCGAGAGCGGATCGGTCAGAGTCTGCAGCGGCCGATAGAAAAGGAGGAAGCCGAGCCGCCCGCCCGCTACCACGCCTAACGACGCCACGAGGATAAAGTCTCCCACCTTCTCCGGAGCCAGCGCGCAGTAGCGGCGTTGTGCCAGCCAGCGGAGGAGGAGAAAGCCGCAGAAAAAGGCGAGGAGATAGGAAAAGCCGTACCAACGAATTCCAAAGTTCTGGCCAAACTTGACCATAAACGGGCTGAAATTATCGAGGTAATATGCGAGCAAGAACGTCAAGGTAGATCAGGCGACGGATGATGCGGAGAACAAACTTAGAGCCGTCGGCAGGCGGGTTCGGTATCGGTGGCGCGAGCCTCCCTCGTGCTGGCGAGTGCGCACGGCTGGGGAGAATCGTCATGCCCCAGGCTCGACGGAGGCTCGCTCCACCGAGTAGCGCGGCAGGCCGCGTTCGGGCGAAATTGCTGCTGTGCATTCTATTCCTTGCCGGAGCGAGCGTGGCTGTTGCAAATCTCGATCCGGTAGCGGTGCGGAAGGCGGCAAAATATTCCGCCGAGCATCGCGGCACTGCATTCTTCGTCATCCAGAACGGGAAGACAGTGCTTGAGCAGTATCCCGGCAAAATCGACGCGGAAACGCCACAACGGATTTACAGCGGGACCAAGGCGTTTTGGAATCTGGCCGCGCTCGCCGCGGCGGAAGACCGCATCCTCGATCTCGACGAGCGTGTGGCCGACACGATCGGCTCCTGGCGCGACGAGCCGCGCAAGTCGCGGGTCACGATCCGGCAGCTGCTCGATTTCAGCTCCGGCTTGGCGCCGGGATTCAATCTGCAGATGAACGAATATGGCGATCGCGATCGGGACGCGTTGCGGCTGCCGATGGTGGCCGAACCGGGCAAAGCCTTCATCTACGGGCCCGGGGCGCTGCAAGTCTTCCATCAGGTTTTGAAAGAGAAGTTGCGTGGGAAGACCCCGACGGAATTCCTCGAGCACCGCGTCCTCAAACGGATGCGACTCGGTCCGCAGCGTTACCTTGACGACCGCACGGGCCATCCCCTGCTCTCGGCTGGTTTTGCCCTGACCGCGCAACAATGGGCCAGAATGGG
>JALYOR010000046.1 GCA_030856765.1 Verrucomicrobiota bacterium
CCTCCATTCTGCAACACAAGGTGACGTATGCGGATTTCGTGCCGACGGTCGACGGTCACCGCTCAAAGGCGGAAATCCGAATGATGTTCCTCTGGCCGGAGAACGGAGAGCCGGTTCTGGTCACCAATCTCCTGCGGATGAGCCAGGGCAAGATGATGGGGGTCGACTTCAACAAGGACAAAACCTGGGTCGGCTCGAGCATCGCGCTCCATCAGCGATAATTCACACTCGCAGCTAGGGACGCTTTCTGCCTGGTTCGTTAGCGATAGCCGTGGCGTCCCCCGGTTTGCCCCAGTTCTCGTACAAAACGACCAGCCGCTGCCGCGCCAGCCGAATGCGGGGACTCTCCGGGCTCTGGGATTTTCTGAAACTCTCGTAACTGGCGAGTAAGAGTGGCTCGGCTTCCGCGAACCGGTTCTGGGCAGTGAGGAATTCACCTAACGCTCCCGTGGCGGTGGCGTGCAGGAAGTGGGATGGATCCACCTGTTCGCGGCGGAGCTGGACGGCTTCGCGCAGCAACTTTTCCGCCTCCGCTGTTCGCCCGGTCTGACCGTAAATCAAGCCCTGGATCACCAGGGCAGTAGGATAATTTACATAAGTCGGGCCGGCGCCAGCGCGATAAATCTCCAGGGTGGCCTTGATTATGGCTTCAGCTGCGGGATAACGCTTTTGGAGATACAAAGTCTGTGCCTGCAAACGCAGGGTATCTCCCAGTTGCACGTTGGCGGCATTAAATATTTTCCGGTAGATGGCTTCTGCCTCCCGCAATCTGGCCTCCGCTTCGGCCAGCTAACCACTTTGCATGAGAAAGCTGCCGAGAGCGGTTAAGCTCCCCGCGAGGGAAACATTTTCGCCCGAGGGCTGGCGCCGGAGAAGCGCGACTTTCGTCCGCATCATGCGGATAGCCGGATCAAACTTTCCCTGATCGGTCAATGTGAGAGCCAGAACTGAGTCGGCAACGCCTACGAAATCCGGCGGCAATTGCGGAGCGAGCTGCAACTCCTCACGCAAGAGCAGCTCTGCTTCTCTAGAATGACCTTGCGCCCGACGCAGCAGCGCCGCCCCGTTTAAAGCCGTGGCCAGCTCACTGGCGCTGATTCTTCCCCTTTTCTGTTCGGCGCGTAAGAGGGGAAGTTTTTGCTTATAGAATTGTTCTGCCTTCACGTACTTTCCTTGAACGCCCGCCCAAAGCGCTGCCAGCATCGAGGAGGTCTTGAGGCATTCGAGGCTATCTTCGCCAAAGAGCCTGACTTGCACGGCCAGGGCGGCGGTGAGGTTTTGCTCGGCCCGGTCGTATTCCCCTATATCAAGGTAACTCGTCCCGATGATTCGCTGTAACTCTGCCCTAACCTCCGGCTGAGTGGAGAGCGCTATGGTGGCCAGACGCCGCGAAGCTTCATCGAGCACATCTTTGACAGTAGTCTCACCGGCCCGGGTATTGAACGATGGGCTGGAGGAATTCAGTATCTTCTGGAGAAAAGTGCTGATTGCTTCGGCTTTCGCGCTCTCCCGTCGGGCAGCCCGCGCCTGCCGCTCGGTCGCGATAATTCCCGCGAGCAGGCTGAGGAAAATGAAGAGGGCCGCGGCCACGCCCAAGCGGTGACGTTGGATAAATTTGACCGCGCGATAACGCACCGTGCCTTTGCGGGCGAGCACCGGGAGACCTTCGAGATGGCGGTGAAGGTCATCCGAGAACTGCGCGACCGAGGCGTAGCGCCGCGCGGGCTCTTTGCGCAGGGCCATTAGCACGATGTTATCCAGATCGCCTCGAAGAGATTGCTGATTGCTTGCGACGGCGGCGCTCGGGCGCTCGGGTTCTTGCTCGGTAATGGCGCTCTCGAGTTCCTTCGGATTGTGACCCGTGAGACGATAGGGCTTGGCGCCGGTAAGCAGCTCGTAGAGGACGACCCCCAGGCTGTAGACATCGCTCGCCGTCGTGATGTTCCCGCCCCGCACTTGCTCAGGGCTGGCGTACTCTGGCGTCATGACTCGCAATTGCGTCATGGTCTGGAAGGCGGCTTCGTCGTCTGCGCCGAGCACTTTGGCGATCCCGAAGTCGAGCAGCTTCACTTCGCCTTCCGCGGTCACGAGGATGTTGGAAGGCTTCAGATCGCGATGGATAATCAGATGCTGATGGGCATAAGCCACCGCGGCGCAGACCGTGCGAAAGAGTTGCAATCGTTCTTTAGTCGTTAGGCCAGAACGTTCGGCGTAGGTTGTGAACGGCTCGCCCGGCACGTACTCCATCACGAAATAAGGCAGGCCGTCCTCGCTCGTCCCGCCGTCAATAAGGCGCGCGATGTTGGGATGCTCGAGCCGGGCCAGGATCTGCCGTTCCTTGCGAAAACGGCGCAGGATGTCGTCCGTATCGAGACCGCGCCGGAGGAGTTTGAGCGCGACTTCTTTTTCGTAAGCATCGTCGGCGCGGGCCGCCAAATACACGGTTCCAAGACCGCCCCGCCCGATTTCGCAAATCGTTTTGTAAGCGCCCAATTGTCGGCTGACGAAGGCTTCGTCCGCCGTCGCCTCGAGTGCTTTGGCAGCGACTGCTGTGGGCGGCTCTTCGATGAAGTGGCGCACGTGCTTCTCCTGACCGAGGAGGGATTCCGCCTCAGCCCGCAGTTCGGCGTCGCCGGCACACGCCTGGTCCAAAAAAGCGGCGCGCTCTTTCGGGTCCAGCTCGAGCGCTGCGGTCACTACCTCCAGCACCCGCTCCGCCTGGTCAGGTGGCATAACCGGCTTCGCGCGTGAGTTCGCGGAAAAGCCAGCACTTCGCGAAACTCCAGTCGCGCAGAACCGTCTTCTCGGAAACGTTCAAGGCAGCAGCAATCTCTTTTGTGTCCATTCCGCCGAAGAACCTGCACTCGACCACCTGGCTTTGGCGCGGATACACTTTGGCCAGGTCGCGCAGCACCTCATCGAGCGCAAGGAGATCGTCGGCTGACTCCTGGGGGACAAATTCCGCCGCCTCGAGTGATAACTTGTGAGCGCCTCCTCCTCGTTTGGCGGTGTGATGGGCGCGAGCATAGCTGACGAGGATTTGTCGCATCACGCGGGCGGCGATGGCGAAGAAATGAGATCGATTTTCCCAGTCGATCTCTTTCTCCTGGACCAGGCGGAGATAAGCTTCGTGCACAACCGCAGTCGGTTGCAGGGTGTGACCCAGGCGTTCGCGCTGCAAATAGCTGCGCGCAAGGCGACGCAGCTCCTCGTAGACGAGCGGAATCACCTTGGCCGGCGCCTCGGCGTCGCCCCTGCTCATCTGCTGGAGGAGCTGAGTCACATCTGGGCGCGGCACATTTTTCATCATGGAAATAGTAAACCCGAACTCGCGGTAAAATCGTAGCAGACGCGGCGCGCTCAGGAACAGAGAAAAATTCGCCGCTGATCTCTCCCGCCCTTCGCGGGCGACGGCCGAGAAAAAAGATCGCAATCAAATGTCCGTTCTCGAACGGGCTTCTCGCATGAGCAAGTGAGGATCAATCCAGAAAAATCAACCGCATGAAATACACCACACCCCAAGTCTCGAAACTTCCCTTCACGGCCGTCGCCTTCGGAATTCTTCTCTCGGCGGTGGCGCTCCCAAACCAGGCGCAGGCCGCTCCTGGCGATCTCGATCTCACCTTCAGCACCGATGGCAAAGTGACGACCGATTTCTCCGGCGACTCCGACATCGGGAATGCGGTCGCGGTCCAGCCCGACGGGAAGATTGTCTTGGCCGGCTTTACCAGAGGCGACACTGCAACTGACGACTTCGCTCTTGCCCGCTACAACGTGGACGGTAGCCTGGACTCTACCTTTGGGACCGGCGGCAAGGTCGAAACTGACTTCTTTAGTTCGGTCGACCGGGTCAACGCCATCGCCATCCAGGCGGATGGCAAGATCATTGCCGCCGGGTTTACGGACACCTTTTTTGGCCTCATTCGCTACAACACGAATGGCACGATCGATACGAGCTTCGGTGTATTCGGCGACGGGAAAGTCCGACAACCCGTGGCCGGTGGTGGCTCTGCCCAGGTGAACGCCGTCGCGATACAAAGCGACGGCAAAATCGTGGTCGCCGGCCGGGCTGGTGATCAGGTCGCCAACACCCTTGACTTTGCCATCCTACAATTTAACACAGACGGCACCCTCGATACGAGCTTCGGCACTGGAGGAGGGACAAACGTCGATTTCTTTGCCGGCAACGACGCTGTTTTCGCTCTCGTGATTCAGGCCGATGGCAAGATCGTAGCCGCAGGATCCGCCAGCCGGGGCGACGCGACCAGTCCCGATTTCGCGCTCGTCCGTCTCAATGCGGATGGGAGTTTCAATACGACCTTTGGAACCGGCGGCAAAGTCACGACCGATTTCTCCGCTAGTCTCGACGGCATCTATGGGCTCGCGCTGCAGACGGATGGCAAGATTGTCGCCGCAGGTTTCACCTTTATCGAGAGCGAGGCCAACGATAACTTTGCTCTCGCTCGTTATCTGAGCGACGGCACGCTCGACCCCGCCTTCGGCACCGGTGGGAAAGTCATTACCGATATTCACCCGGTGACCGATGAAGCTCATGCGGTGGTGGTGGAGTCCGATGGGCATATCATCGCCGGAGGAATCGCCGGCCCCTTCGGGAACCTGGATTTCGCGCTCGCCCGTTACGATTCTGATGGGTCGCTCGATTCCAGTTTTGGTGCTGACGGCATTGTTACGACCGTGTTTACATCGAGTGATGATGTGATTAACGGCCTCGCTCTGCAAGCCGACGGCAAGCTTGTCGCGGCCGGTCTATCGGGCAGCGGCTCCGCCTTTGCCCTCGCGCGTTATCTTACTGTAGAAACCACGGCGACGAGCCGGCTTCTCAACATCGCGACCCGCCTCAATGTGCTGACGGGCGGCAACGTCCTGATCGGCGGCTTCATCATCACCGGAGACGATCCCAAGAAGGTCATCGTGCGCGCGATTGGGCCCTCCCTTGCGCTGGGCGGCAGCGACGGTGTGCTGGCCGATCCGGTTTTGGAATTACACCAACCCGATGGCACGGTCGTGACTAACGATAACTGGCGGGATATGCAGGAGCAGGAAATCATTGACTCAACCATCCCACCGGCTAATGAGCTCGAATCGGCGATCGTCGCGACGCTTGAGCCAGGGGCTTACACCGCGATCGTTTTGGGCCAAAATGGCGGGACCGGGCTCGCCTTGGTCGAGACTTACGATCTCGACCAGGGGGCGGCCTCGCAACTGGCCAACATCAGCACCCGCGGTTTCGTCGACACCGGCAACAATGTCATGATCGGCGGCTTTATCCTCGGGGGCGGGGATGAGAGCGCCCGCACGGTGGTGGTGCGAGGAATCGGGCCTTCTTTGGCTGACGTCGGGGTGACCAATCCTCTGCAGGACCCGATGCTCGAGCTGTACAATGGCGACGGCGACCTCATCGTCTCCAATGACGATTGGAAAGACTCCCAGCAAAGCGCGATCGAAGATGCCGGGCTGGCTCCCGGCGATGAGCGCGAATCGGCGATCGAAGCGACGCTGGCCGCCGGCAGTTATACCGCCATCCTGCGGGGCAAGAACAACACCACCGGTGTCGGATTAGTGGAAGCCTACAACCTACTGTAAAGTCGGCTGCTCCCACGCCTGCCAAGTAATCACTCGGCGCAGGAATGAAAGGTCGTTGCGGTGAGACACCGCAACCGGCAGACGAGACGTCTGCGCTACCCAGCCAATTCTGCGTTTGTCGCAGCAAAGGCTTCGACCGCCTGTTCGAGCTCAGCTCGGCTGTGCGCGGCAGAAACCTGGGTGCGCACCCGCGCGGTGCCGTGCGGCACGACCGGATAGAAAAAGCCGATCACATAGACACCTTTTTCGAGCATGCGCGCGGCGAACTTTTGCGAAAGCGCGGCGTCGCCCAGCATGATCGGGACGATCGGATGCATGCCCGGCTTGATGGTTAGGCCCTTTTCCATCAAAGCGGCGCGGAAGTATTTTGTATTCTCTTCCAGTTTGTCGCGCAGCTCGGTCGAGTTCGTCAAAAGGTCGAGCGCGGCGAGCGAGGCGGAGACAATCGGTGGCGCCACCGTGTTGGAGAACAGATAGGGTCGCGAACGCTGACGGAGCAATGCGACGATCTCTTTGCGCCCGCTGGTGTAACCGCCGCTCGCGCCACCAAGGGCTTTGCCGAGCGTGCCGGTGAGGATGTCAATGCGTCCCTGGACGCCGCAATGTTCTGGCGTTCCCCGGCCGGTCTGGCCGATGAAACCGGCGG
>JALYOR010000075.1 GCA_030856765.1 Verrucomicrobiota bacterium
GCGGCGAGCGCGCGGATGCTGGATCGGCGCTGGAGTAATCGGTTCTATCTGCGCCGCTTCCTCCAGAGCTTGATCGCCAAGGTCGAGGCGAAAGCGCTTCGTTTCCCGGATGAAATCGACGCGCGCGGAAGTCGCGCACTGCGCAGCTTCCAAGAGTTTGACGACCGCTACACCTCGCGGTTGCACGGGTTTCGGGATGCGAACGATTACTGGATGCAGGCGAGTTCCCGGCAATTCCTGCCCGAAATCAGGCAGCCGACGTTATTGCTCAACGCTCTGAACGATCCCTTTCTCGCGCCGGAGTGTTTTCCCTTCCCCGAGGCAGAACAGAACCCTTGTCTGTTCCTCGAGACGCCCGAGTCAGGCGGTCATCTTGGGTTCCTGGAGTTCGCGGGAGGATTGCGACCGTGGTTCGAAGCGCGGGTGGTGAGTTTCCTCGATGGAGTTATTGCTCCACGAGCTGCGCGATAAGGGCACGGCTCCGGAATTGCGTGTCCAGGTAGGTGCCCACAATTGTGCCGGAGTTATTGATCCCGAAAAAGTAGGTGATCCCGGAGTGCGGGGCGTCGTAGGAGATAAAGGTGTCTGGCAGTCGCAGGACAAAGCCATGCCGGCGCACGCCATCAGACCAATAACCGACAATGTCGCCCGCGTCGTTGATGGCAGTCGGCACTGTCTCGATCGCGCCAGGGTAAAAAATCGCAGATTGCAATCTCGGAGAGGGTTGCCGAATTTGTTCGATGGACGAGGCGAATACTTATCGCGAGCTCACGCGCCGGAAGTTCATGAAGGTGACTCTCGGGGAGCGGGATGGCGGTGATGGCGGGCGGACCGGCGATTTTGCACGGAGCCGCGTCGACCTCAACCCCGAACCCAACGACGTTTAAGATCGGCGGAGATCTGGAGGTCAACCGGCTCGGGTTCGGCGCGATGCGAATCACGGGCGATGGCGTCTGGGGTTGGCCGAAGGATCGCGCGGAAGCGATCCGGGTTCTGAAACGCACGGTGGAGCTGGGAGTGAACGTGATCGATACGGCCGACGCCTATGGGCCGGAAACGAGCGAGCTGCTCATCGCCGAGGCGCTGCATCCTTATCCGGAGGGCCTGGTGATTGCGACCAAAGGTGGTCTTACCCGGCCGGGCCCCAACCAATGGATGCCGGATGGACGACCGGAGTATTTGACACAGTGCGTCGAGAAGAGTCTCAAGCGTCTCCGGCTGGAGCGGATCGACCTCTACCAACTGCACCGAGTGGATCGGAAGGTGCCGCTGGAGGACTCGTTAGGCGCGCTCAAGAAGATGCAGGAAGCCGGGAAGATCCGGCATGTGGGATTATCCGAGATCGGGCCGGAAGGGATCGCACGAGCCCGCAGGGTCCTGCCCATCGTGACGGTGCAGAATCGCTACAATATCTCCGACCGGAACTGGGCCGACGCGCTCGCCTATTGCGAGAAGGAAAAGATTGGTTTCATGCCCTGGCGGCCGATCGGAGGCGGGAGCGGGTCGCTGAAAAACAATGCGGTCGAGGAGGTGGCGAAAGCGCATGGCGCCAGCGTCTACCAGATTGGACTCGCCTGGCTGCTGGCCCGCTCGCCGGTCATGTTTCCGATTCCTGGCACGTCGTCGGTCAAGCATCTGGAAGAGAATGTCGCCGCCGAAAAAATCAGGCTCACCCCGGAGGAGATGGATTCGTTAGGCCAGGCCGAAAACGTCACTCTGATGCAGTGGATACGGAGAAACGGCCGGGCGGTCAAAGCTCTTTTCCGCTGAGACAGCGGACGCTACCAGCTCGGCTTCAGGCCGGCTCGGTGTCGTGCAGAACGCCGTAGTCGACGATGAGGCGCCCGTCGCCGTGATCGGTATACATCTCAACGAACCGCTGGTGGAAGTGGACTTCGTTCCAGGTGTAATCCTGTTGCGTTTGGACGGCGGCCGGAATGACAGGGTCGATCCCCACGACCGAGGCGATGAAGATAGCTCGGCCCTGCTCGAGTAACTCGGGAGTCACTCCGTAGAGCGGGCTGGTCTCATCGATGACATGCCGCAAGGTGAGCGCGGCCGGAAAAGCAGGCAGGCGATCGAACTGTAGTTTGAGGTTATAGAAGTACCGGAAATCGCCGCCTTCCTGGAGCGGCTCGTCGCGATTGAAAATGATGCGGAACTCCGCTTCGATCATGCTCCGGTGACGCAGATTGCCGATGCGCAACATGAGGGGCGGCACGCCGTTCATGGGGGCAATCACGAC
>JALYOR010000095.1 GCA_030856765.1 Verrucomicrobiota bacterium
TTGGAAGCAGGGCTCAGGTCGCTCGATCTCGGGACCTTGGCAAGGGCGACCCGCGGAAGGTCCCAATCGCGAAGGAAGTCAGAACCAAGACAAGCGTTCCATTGAGCTTCGTGGCGCGCGAACTGAAAATGGGAACGCCGATGAACGTCTCTAAACTTGCCAACCGTGACCGATAAGAGGCAAGAATATTCTCCTGACCCCTATTCCCTCTACGCGGCGGGAGTCGAGGGTTTCTCTTCGCCTAACGGCCGCGCACGATTTGGAAGACGTTTCCGCTCCCGATGTCGCAGATGTAGAGTTCACCTCGTCCGTCTTCGCCTAACGACGCCGGGTTGACCAGCGGGAAGTTGCCGATCCGGGTCGGGAAAAGCTCAGCCGTGATGTCCTGGAAATTCGAAGCCACGATGCCGTTGAAATTGAGGGTGAAGATGCGGCCCGTGAAGTCGCCCGTGTTGGGCCCAAGAAAATCCGCGAAGACATAAACGCCGCGCAGATCCCGGATTTTCTTGCCCCGGTAGACGTAGCCGCCGATCACCGTCTGGCCGACCGAGTGCGGATAATCGTAGGCCGGATCGACCGAGTCGGGTGGGACGGGGTCGCTAGGGAAGGCTGGGTTCTGGATGAAGCCTTCGCGCACCCGCCAGCTGTAGTTCTCCCCGCCGCCGGGTTGCGTGGCAGATTGTGCGTCGATCTCTTCCCGCTCGGATTGGCCGACATCGCCGATGAACATCGTGCCGGTCAGCCGGTCGAAGCTGTTGCGGAAGGGATTGCGCAGGCCGTAAGCCCAGATTTCTTCGCGCGCGCCCGGCACGCCGATAAAGGGGTTGTCGGCTGGAATCGAATAACTGCCAGTGGGCGAATCATTGATGTGAATGCGCAACATCTTGCCGAGCAGGGTGGTGAGGTTCTGCGCGTTGCCGCCCGGTTCGATGTGGCCCGGGCCCTGGTCGTTGCTCGCGCCACCGTCGCCGCTCGAGATGTAGAGATTGCCTTCGTCGCCGGGCCGTGGGCTGAACCCGATCCAGCCGGCGTTGTGGTTGGACTGTGGCTGGTCGTAGGTAAGCAGAGTGCGTTCGCTGGCTCGGTTGGCAATATCCGGATTGGAAGAAACACGAAAAAGCGCGATGTGCGTGACGCCCATACTGAACGCGCCGCCGGGCGTGACGTAGTTGACGTAAAAGCGGCCATTGGCCGCGTAGTTCGGATCGAAAGCGAGGCCGAGCAGGCCTTCTTCACCGGCCAGGGTGACGACGTCGGAGAGATCGAGAAAGGGAGTTGGTTTTACCGTGCGCGAGGCCAGGTCGATAATGAAAATCCGGCCACTCTGCTCCACGACAAAAAGCCGGGCGCCATCTCCGGGCGGCGCGGCGGCGAAGACCGGGAGATCAAAGTCGCCCGCGATCCGGATGGCGTCGATGCCTTGCACGGCCTGAGCCTTGTTCGTGGAAATGGAGGCGGCGAAGGCTACGAGCAGGGCAGCAACGCCCGCCAGACGGCGAAGTGTTTTTACGAAAGTGAAAGTCATGTTTTCAGAGTATCAAGATGGGGTCCGGATGGCAACTGGAGTGGCCTCGCGGTTTTCCTGCCTAACCAATTTCGTGATCCGCGCGCGAAGAGGTCATTGAAAGCGGCAGGGGGATGATTACTATGAGGGCGCGGTGGCCAAACGCACTCAGCAAAATGCATGGAACGAAGTTTACGCCCTGATTCTTCTCGGAACCGGGACGCTCCTCTTTCTTGCCCTGATCTCCTACGTTCCCAAGGATATCCCGACCTGGTTTCCGCTCCTTAATTCCACTTCCTCGCCGAATCGTCCCGCCCAGAATTTCCTCGGTCCGCTCGGCGCGATCGTGGCCGGGATCTGCTATTTCCTCGTCGGCGCCGCCTCTTATCTCCTCGCCGCAGCCTTGCTCGGTTTCGGAGGCGCAAAATTATTTCATGGCGAGCTAAAAGTCAGCCGCCGCGTCGGCTGGATCATCCTCTTCATCGCCTCGGGTGCTTGTTTGTTTCAATTGCAGCCGTGGTTTTTGCACGACTGGCACCGCATTTTTAACATCGACGGCCCCGGCGGCCGGCTCGGCTCTTTCTTTGGTCGGCGCGTCTTCCGCGTCTTCATGGGGAAGGGGTCGGTCATCGTCCTCGCCGGCATTTATGTCACCAGCCTGATCCTGATGACCGGGCTGCGGCCGATTCATATCGTTAGGCAAAGTGTCATCGCCATCCGGCGCGGGGTGGTCGCGCTTCGTCTTTGGTCGCTCCGGCGCCGGATGCGGCGGGCCGATCTGAAAGGCCAACTCGAAATCAACCAGCAACAGCTCGCCAAACAGCAACGCGTGATCGAAAAAAAGCTGCGCAAGAAAGGCGCGCCGGCGCCGAAGGAAGAACTGGCTCCGGAGATCTTGCTGGAGGAATTCCAAAACCGGCCCGAACCCAAAGTGGTCGACACGACCGCGCTCCCGGCCGATCTCTCGCTCGCGCGGAAAAAGCCTTCTCTGGCGGATTTGAAGCGCGGTAAGAAGAAGTCGACCGCGGCCGAACCGAGCCTCACGACCGGCGATTGGAACGCGGAAAATTACGAACTTCCCGGGATCGATTTGCTCGAGGAGCACGACAGCGAAGGCCGGGTTGCGGTCGATCCGGCGGAGCTGGCGGGAATTCAACAGACGCTGATCGAAACGCTGGGCCAATTCGGCATCCAGGTGGCGGCGGGCGACATTACCAAGGGCCCGACAATTACCCGCTACGAAGTCTATCCGGCCAAGGGTGTGCGGGTGGACAAGATCGTGAGTCTGGAGCGCGACCTGGCCCGCGCGACCCGCGCCGAGCGGATCAATATCCTCGCGCCCATTCCCGGCAAAGACACCGTCGGCATCGAGCTGGCTAACAGCCGCAAAGTGAAGGTGACGCTGCGCGAGTTGCTGCAATCGGAGGATTGGAACGCGAGCACGGCCAAACTTCCGATTGCCCTGGGCAAGGATGTTTACGGCAAGACCATCATCGCCGATCTCGCGCAGATGCCGCATCTCCTCGTTGCCGGCACGACCGGCAGCGGCAAGAGCGTCTGCATCAACGCGTTGATTGCGAGCATGCTTTATCGGTTCACGCCCGATGAACTTCGCTTCATCATGATCGATCCCAAAGTGGTCGAGATGCAGGTCTACAACACCCTGCCACACCTCGTCATTCCGGTCGTGACCGATCCCAAGAAGGTGCTCCTCGCGCTCAGATGGGTGATCGATGAAATGGAGAAGCGTTACAAGATTTTCGCTAAGGCCGGCGTGCGCAACATCACCGGCTTCAACGGCCGCCCGAAAAAGAAGACGCAAGCGGAACTGGATGCTGACGCTGTAGCCGGGGACGCCGTCCCCGGTGTGGGAAACGCTTTTTTACCTATCGACCGGCCGGGGACAGCGTCCCCGGCTACAATCACCGTCCCGCGCGACGACGAGCCGATCGTGCCCGATCACATGCCCTACATCGTCGTGATCATCGACGAGCTGGCCGATCTCATGCAGACCGCCCCGGCCGATGTGGAAAGCGCGATCGCCCGCATCACCCAGATGGCGCGCGCCGCCGGCATCCACCTCATCGTTGCTACCCAAACTCCGCGCGCCGACGTCATCACCGGCGTGATTAAGGCGAATATCCCGAGCCGAATCGCCTTCCAGGTCGCTTCCAAGATCGATAGCCGCGTCATCCTCGACGAGAACGGCGCCGATCGATTGTTAGGCCAGGGTGACATGCTGTATCTCCCGCCGAGCACTTCGCGCCTTATCCGCGCCCAGGGTGTGCTGGTGACGGACGACGAGATCGGCCGCCTGGTCGATTTCGTTTCCGCGCAAAGCTCGCCCGCCTTCGATCTCGCGATGCACGAGCGGATGGAATCCGCCGCCGCCCCGGCCGACGACGTGACCGACGAAGACGAAGAATTGGTCGAGAAATGCCTCGAGATTATCCGCCAGGAAAAGCGGGCCTCGACTTCGCTCCTGCAACGTCGTCTCCGCCTTGGCTACACCCGCGCGGCGCGGATCGTTGATATTCTGGAGCAGCGCGGCATATTGGGCCCCGGCGAAGGCGCGAAGCCGCGTGAGATTCTCGTCGATCTCGACGCCGCCGTTTGATCCCGCGACCTTGATGCAACCGCTTGGCCAAAAACTGCAGCAGGCCCGCCTCGCGAAGAAAATTTCGCTGGAGGAGGCCTCCCGCGTGACCAAAATCCGCTCCGCCCGCATCCAGGAGATCGAGGCGGAGGATTTTTCCAGCTTCTCCAGCCTCGCCTACGCCAAAGGATTCCTCCTCATTTACGGGAAATTTCTCGATGTCGACGTTTCCCCCTACCTCGATGCTTTCGAGACTTCGCGTGAGGTGAGCGTGGACGGTTATTCCTATTTGCAGGATGCGCCCCAGACCGCGCCGCCGCCGATCGTGCGCCGACAGCCGCCGAAACGCCCGGCCCTGCTGCCGTTCATCATCGCCGTGGGCGTGCTCGTGATTGGTGTGTATTTCGTTAAACTGATGCTCGATATTCAGCGTATCTCGCCCTCGCGTCCGGTCGCTTCTGGCGTGACCGGGTCCGCAACTCCGACGCTGTCGCCGGCCCCCGGCGACAGAATCATCGCGCCGCGGGCTGTTCCCGTGGATGGCCCGCCTGCCAGTGAGGCCCGGGTGACGGGCGCGCCCACCCCGACTCCAGCGGCGACCACCGCGCTGGCAGCGGCGCCGGTCGCGTCCGAACCGGAAGTGCGACGCGCGGAGCCGGTTCACCCGGAGGATTTGGTCATGCCGACCGCCGCCCCTTCTCCCGCCTCGGTCAACCGGGTGCAGATCACTCCGATGCGCAAAACCTACCTGCGCATCACCGCCGACGGCCATGCGGAACCCGCCTTTAACGGCTGGCTCGATCCGTCGGATCCGCCGCTGAATCTTCGCGGCCAACATTTCACCATCAAGGTGCTCGAACGCGGCGCCGTGCGGATCACCAAGAATGGAGCGGCTCTGCCCGAGGGCGATGCCGATGTCAGTTTTGAATAGCACGGCGGCGCCGACCAAGGTCGGGATGATCAGCCTCGGCTGCGCCAAGAACCTGGTCGACGCTGAGATCATGCTCGGGAGCGTGCTGGCGCGCGGGATGGAAATCACTCGTGAGGCCGAGGAAGCAGATGTGCTCGTGGTCAATACCTGCGCCTTCATCGACTCGGCGAAAGAAGAATCGATCGAAGCTATTCTCGAAGCGCACCAGCAGCGCGGGCTGGGGAAACGGTCTAACCAAAAGCTGATCGTGAGCGGCTGCATGTCGCAGCGTTTCGCGGCCGAGTTGCGTGTCTCGATGCCGGAGGTCGATGCGTTTATAGGGCTCGATCAAGTCAGAGAATTGGGCGCGATCGTCGAGCGAGTTGTAGCCGGGGACGCTCTCCCCGGTGGGACAAATGGCCGCGACCGGTCGACCGGGGACAGCGTCCCCGGCTACAACTTCGTCACGGCTCGGCCCACCTACATTCCCGACTGGGACACGCCGCGCTTTCGGCTCACCCCGGCGCACAGCGTCTATTTAAAGATCGCCGAGGGCTGCAATCATCCCTGTAGCTTTTGCGTCATCCCGCAGATGCGCGGCCGGCATCGCAGCCGTCCGCCGGCTTCCATTTTGGCGGAGATGCGCAGCCTTGTGACCGAGGGCGTGAAAGAAATCAACCTGATTAGCCAGGATACGACTTACTACGGAATGGATCTGTGGGCGGCCAAGGCCGGTCCGCGTCAGCCGGTCGATTCCTCGCGCGGGCCGACGCTGACCGCGCTCTTGCGCGAAATCGAAGAGATCGAGGGCGATTTTTGGGTGCGGCTTCTTTACACCCATCCCGCTCATTGGAGCGACGAGTTGATCGCGACCATCGCGCAATGCCAAACGGTGGCGCGCTACGTCGACATGCCGCTGCAGCATATCGACGAAGCGATGCTCGGCCGGATGCGGCGCGAAACTTCCCGCGCTCACATCGAGGACCTGATCGTCAGGCTGCGCGCCGGGATTCCGGGAATCGCACTGCGCACCACCTTTATCGTGGGATTTCCGGGCGAGACGGAGGCGGAATTCGAGTCGCTGCTCGAATTTATCGAGCGCGTCCGATTCGAGCGGCTGGGAGTTTTCAAATACTCGCAGGAGGAAGGCTCCCGCGCCGCGAAAATGCCGGGCCAAATTTCGACCGCGCAAAAAAATGCGCGCTTTCGCAAGGCGATGACGCTGCAGCAAAAGATCGCGCGCGAGATCGCGGCGGAAAGGGTCGGCCAGGAGTTAAAATTGCTGGTCGATCAACCGCTCATCGCCCGCACCGAAGCCGACGCCCCGGAAGTCGACACCCGCGTGCTCCTCGCAGAGTCGGCTCCTGTCGGAGAGTTC
>JALYOR010000189.1 GCA_030856765.1 Verrucomicrobiota bacterium
CGGGGACGCTGTCCCCGGCAGGGGTAAAACATCTAAAGGGATTCGCGCCTCTTCTCGTCGACCGGGGACAGCGTCCCCGGCTACAGCGGGTCCCGCTCGTTAGCCATGCTGCTCACCGTCAGCAAACGTCTCGAATTCTCCGCTTCGCGCCGCCTCCACGTGCCCGGCTGGACGGCCGCCGAAAATCTCGCAGCGTTCGGCCCTGAGAGCGCCGCCCGCTACGGCACCGGGCGAAATTACGTTGCCTATTTTGTTTTCACTGGCGAAGTCAACGAGGCGAACGGCATGCTGGTCAACATCAGCGAGATCAAGGCGCGGATTGAACGCGTTCTGCATGCAGGTTTCGACCACAAATTCCTGAACGAAGATCATCCCCGCTTCCGCGAGGTGGCGCCGACCTCGGAAAATGTCGCGCGCCAGCTCTTCGCGGAGGTCGACCCGCTTTTCGGCGATCTCGAAGCGAAGTTAGTGGCCTGTCACCTCGTCGAAACGCCGGAGCGAAGCGCGACGATTTACGCCGGTGGCGTGAGCGAATCCCACTATTGGCTCGAGTTCTCCGCCGCCCGCCAAACGATGTCGCCGAATTTGAGCGCAGCGGAAAATGACGCGCTTTTTGGGAGCGCCGCGGCGCCGCACGGGCACGGTCACCATTACCGTGCGCGCCTCACTTTTCGAGGGGAACCCGAACCACCGGCTATCCCGCAGGCTGAGCTGGCCCAATGCCTCGAATCGCTGCGCGAGGAATTGGATCACAAGCATCTCAATCACGAGGTCCTTGGCCTCACGAACCGCTCCAAAACCACGGAAAGCCTGGCCGAATACCTGCACCGGCGCGTGGCAGCGGCGCTCCCGATCCATCGTGTCCGGCTGCATGAGCGCGAGGATTTCTTTGCCGAATACTGGCGCGGCGGAAATTATTTTCTCGGGATGCGGCATGCCTTCAGCGCGGCGCATCGGCTGCACGCGCCGAACCTGCCCGCGGCGGCGAATGTCGAGCTCTACGGCAAATGCAACAACCCCCGCGGCCACGGCCACCGTTACCTGACCGAGGCGACGATCGGCGGACCCTACGACGAGCGCAGCGGCACCCTCTACGATTTCCTCGCCCTGCGCGACGGGATCGACGGCGCGCTCCGGCCCTGGCAGGACATACATCTCGATTTCGAGACCGAAGAATTCCGCGAAGAACCGTCCACCGGCGAAAACATCGTACGCGCCCTCTGGCCGAAATTCAATGCGCGCCTCGACGACCGACTCACGCGGCTCCGACTCTGGGAAACGCCTAACAATCGCTTCACTCTCCGTCGCCAGGGATAAACGAGCCAGCCCCGCGTGCCTGGAGGCACGGGCGCCGTCCTGTCCGTGTGTCATTAGGTTCGACTCTTCTATGACCAGAACCGCGTTCGGATGTCGAGCGAGGCGTTGACGAATAGCCCGCCTTTTGCCACTCTGCCGGCCGCTCATGATGGCGAAGAAGAATCCGCTGGTCGACGCCTACATCAGGGAGACGGCGCCATTCGCGCGGCCGATCCTGAAGCATCTCCGGAAGGTGGTGCACGCCGGCTGCCCGCAGGTCGAGGAGACGATCAAGTGGGGGTTCCCTCATTTCGATTACAAAGGAAACCTCGCCGGCATGGCCGCCTTCAAGTCGCACTGCTCATTCGGATTCTGGAAGGGCTCGCTAATTTTCCACCCGCAAATGGCGGAGCGGGATGATGGGATGGGACACTTCGGCCGCATCAGCCAGCTCTCCGATTTGCCGGACGAGAAAACGTTGCTGGGCTACGTGCGCAAGGCCGCAGAGTTGAACGACGCCGGCGTGAAAGTGCCGCGAGCGCCGAAGCCGAAAGGTCCCCAAGTGCTCGAGATCCCCGATGACCTCACCTCGGCGCTGAAGAAAAACGCGAAAGCGAGAAAAACCTTCGAGAACTTTAGCTACAGCCATCGCAAGGAATACGTCGAGTGGATCACCCTTGAGAAGCGCGACGAAACGCGGCGGAAAAGGCTCGCGACGACCATGGAATGGCTAGCCCAAGGCAAGGGGCGCAATTGGAAATACGAACGCTGCTGAGGGGCGGAGGGTCTGGTCATGCGGAAGCATGACCCTCCAGAGGGACGAGCTTCCGCTCGTCCAGGTTCGCGTCCCTTGCAAAGGCCTCGCTCCTTGGCAGGGTGACCCGCGATGGATCCCTTACTCGATCAAGCCGCCGCCACGGACCAACTTCTCCAGACCAGCGTCTCTAATATCCGTCGCACGCTGGAGGAGAACAGCTCGCCGGTAGTCTCGCAGTCGGTCGCGCAATTGATCGAGGCCGGCGAGTGGACAGAGCTGAATGACCGCTTCTACCGCGCCCTTGCCTTTGGGACTGGCGGGATTCGCGGGCGCACGATCGGCAAGATCGTAACGGCGGCGGAGCGAGGCACCCCTAACGAACTGGGACGCCCGCAGTTCCCCTGCGTCGGGACGAACGCAATGAACTTCGACAGTATCACGCGCGCTACCCAGGGCTTGGCCGAGTATCTCTGCGAGTGGTTTGCCCGCGAAGGGCGGGGCGATCGGCCGAAGCTGGTCATCGCGCACGACACCCGGTTTTTCTCCTCGGATTTCACCCGCCTGGCCGCGGAAGTC
>JALYOR010000135.1 GCA_030856765.1 Verrucomicrobiota bacterium
ATGCAACACTGCAGCGGAACAAGAGTTCATCGCAGTGGGACACTGCGACCGGCATGCGAGACGCGTGCGCTACCCGGCAGAATTCTCTCGCGCCTTCGCCTTCTTCTCCTCACAGTCCTGCTGCAACCGCCGGATCTCCAGCGTCAATTGCTTCTGAAGCTCCTCGAATTCCTGGAAAGATCCCTTCAGGCCCGCCTCCTCGATCTTGTCCTTGAGGAAGAGTTCCTTCTCCGCGATCCGGGCGCGACAAGTCGATTCGATCTCCGCGATCGCGGCCTTCTGCGCGTCCGTCAGGGCGACAGTCGGCGCGCTTTTCTCGAGCCGCTCCATCGCCAGTTCATAAGCTGATTTCATAACAACGGAATCGTAAGCACGATTCGAGTGCCGTGCAGCCGAATTTCCTCGCAAATCGCGCCGCGTTAATTCGCTGGGCAGTTCACCGCCTGCGCTGGGAAACAGCCGGCCGGGTCGACCAACTCAATGGTATGCGGACCTGTCGTCGTCTCCGGAGTCGAAAGCTGTGCCTTGCTGCCGTTGATCGTGAGCACGAAGGGCTGGCCGTCCACCGTGACCGTGACCGATTCCCCGGCATGGTTTGCATTCGTCAGCGTGAGCTGCGCCTGCAGGGTATGCCCGCGGCTGGTCGCCTTGCAGCGCGCCCGAAACGAGACCAAATCCGCGCACGGAATGCCACCACCCCCGCCGCCGATTCGCGAAGCCCATTTGGTCACGCTCATGTCGATCGCACCGGTGTTGGCATCATAGATCTGGCCGCTGTTGTAGATATTAAAGGCAGCATCGAAACGTAACTCGCGGGGAGTGGGAATCTCGGTCCCGGTGTTCAAGAATAATCCGCGGTCCTTCTCGACTCCGGTGGTGTTATCAAGCACGAACAGGATGACATCGTTGCTGTAGGGCGCTGAGCTGGTTCTGCCGATGACGAAAGCATTACCCGCGGAATCGACCCGCACATCGGAAGGGACGTCTAAACAGCCCACACAGGTGGCTCCGTAAACATGCGTCCAAAGTTGGGCCCCGGTCGTGGCGTCGCGCTTCACGGTGAAAAACTGGTCGTTCGAATTCGATTGGTCGCCATCCGGATCGCTCGACCCGGTGATCAGCACGCCCCCTTGGCCGTCCAGGAAGAGACCCTTGGCGGCATGACTCTGCCCGAAAGCATCATAGAATTGCCACAGCAACTGCCCATCGCTGCCCCGAAGCTTTATCGTGCTGTATTTATTGATAAAATCGATCCCGGTCCCCGTGACATAGATGTCGCCTGCGGAATCGATCTCCATGTCGATCGGAGAGTCGTCCCCACTCACTCCGAAGCTCGACTCCCAAAGAGTCACGCCGGTGGAGGGCGCATACTTGACCACCACGTAGTCGGGGTGATTCGAAGCGGCAACGCCATAGATGGCCACCACCACGTCACCATTTGGATCCAACAGAACTTTAACCGGAGAGTCACCCGAAAAAGGCGATCTGGCCGCTCCATCCCAAGTCCGTTTCCATTTCAAGGCACCGGTCGAATCAAACTTCAACGTCAGGACATCGACGCCATCGCCCACCGTCCCACCGGTCACGTAAATGTTGCCCGCACTGTCGGCCACGATCGAGGAGCCGAACTCGGAGGTGCCGGGTCGAGTACTATATACAATCGTGTTGAGCAGAGCGCCGTTGGTGGCGTCATAAGTCAGGACCAGCAGGTTGGCGAAGAAGTCCGGCCCGGCAGTATTTCCGACCACGTAAAGCAGGTTTCCAGGTCCCCGGGCGATGCCGCCCGCCTGGTCGGCTCCCGAAGTCGGGCCATTAAATGTCTTTGACCAGCGCAACGAACCGTCTGGAGCAAAGGAAGTCGTGGTGATATCGGTCGAGCTGGAAGCGCCTGACGTCCCGGTGACATAGGAAACGCCGTCCGGGTCGACATGAATCCCGGCAGCGCCAGCTGAGAGCGAGGTGCCCAGCGGGGTGCGACTGACCCAAGCGGGCGAAAACTCTGCCCCCCTACTGATGGCCGGCATAATGAACAGGCCCAAGGCCATCCCCAGCGTTAAGAGGCGGCTGCAAGCACGGCGGCTCATCGTTGCCTGAGCGGCTTTTGGCCGGTCACTTGGATATGAGGTTTCAACCGACGTTTCTTGTGAAACTGGGGTTCGATTGTCGGCCTGTTTCCCTGCTTTTGTGATGCCGATCTTTTTCATAATTCCATTTGTATCGTAATTTAATTTTCAGGGCGATTACGGAAAAGTTACAGAGTTGTTACCCCACGCGAGAAGTCGTGCGAAGCACGTCGGCGGCGCTGCTGAACCACCGAACCCGGCAATGCAGGTCATTCTCGTCAAAAGCTCGGCTCGATCCGATTAGCCTCATTTGCGCGCGATAGATCTGCTCCTAGATTCCACCCCATGCCCGCCAAAATCCGGCTCCTCAGCACCGATTTCGACGGCACGCTCGTCTCGCACGCGAACGATCCGGTCTTCGATCGCGACTGCATGGAACTCATCCGCGAATTGCAGTTCGGCGGTGCCATCTGGGCGATCAACACCGGCCGTTCCGTCGGCCTGCTCGAGGAAGGCCTGGAAGACTTCGCCTTTCCCCTCCAGCCCGACTTCATCCTTACCAGCGAGCGCGACGTCTTCCGCCCCACCGAGCGCGGCTGGGAGCCGTATGGGGATTGGAACGCCCGCTGCGCCCAGGCCCACGCCGAGCTTTACGCCGCCACCTCCTCCGTCCTGGCCGAAGTGGTCGACTACGTCACCCGCCAGACGGAGGCCCGCGTCATCTACGAAGCCGACGAGCCGGCCGGCCTCATCGCCAGCAGTGAGGAAGAAATGGATCGCCTGACCGACTTCATCGACCAGGCCAAAGCCGGCGAGCCAAAATTCCATTACCAGCGCAACACCGTTTACCTGCGCTTTTGCCACGCCGACTACCACAAAGGCGCCGCCTTGGAAGAACTCTCCCGCCTCACCGAAATCCCCCATTCCGCTATCTTCGCCGCCGGCGATCACCACAACGACATCTCGATGCTCGACGGCCGTTACGCCGCCCTGCCCGCATGCCCGGCCAACGCCATCCCCGCCGTCAAGGAAGCCGTTCGCCGCGCCGATGGCTGGGTGGCGGAGAAAGAATTCGGCGCCGGCGTGCATGAAGCGCTCCAGCACTTCCTCAGCTAACCGGGACTTGGAGGGAAGCGCGCCGTCGCTTCCTTGGGATGGCGCACCGCCCCACCCTGCCGCATCGTCCACCCCAAGGCATCGACAGCGCGATGCCTCAAGGGCTACGGGACGACCGTCAGCGTGAGATCGTTGCCGTCGCCGCCGTGATAGCTCGCTTGCAGGTTGGCACCACCCACGTTCACGATCGCTCCCTCCGGCAAGTTGCTGAAGGTCCCGCTAATCGGGGTCGCAGCCGTGTTGCTGATCACACTCAAGCTCAATCCCGCCTCCAGCACTCCTTGCACTTGTCCACTCAAGGCTAGCGTGGCTCCATTCCTGATCGTTACTCCATTGGCTAGCACTTCGTCGGCTAGCGTTTTGTTTCGCTTCGCTTTGAAGGTGTAGGTGTAAGTTGCACCGGAATAAAATGTCAGACTGCTTTGAATCGTTAGAGTTGCTTGTTTGCTCGTTCCTTCGGCCGGTGCCAGGAATCCGCCGTCATCAACATTCACCGGCCCAGTAATCGTTCCCCTGCCTCCTAGTGTGCCCGCGTTTACTGTCGTAGCGCCAGTATAAGTATTGACCCCATTCAAACTCAGCGTGCCCATGCCGATCTTGGTTACCGAGCCGGTGCCTTGGATGACTCCGGCAAAAGCCGTGCTCTGGTCGGTGCCTCCGATACTTAGCTTGCGACTACCGAGTTGCACAAGACCGTCGCCTTCCAGCGAGCCAATCATAATCGGCACCGTCACCCCGGAGATATCGAGAATGCCGTTGCCGAGGAGCTCAACGCGTGAGGTGGCGCCGGCAGCTTTGTTCTGAAACGTGATCAATCCGCCCTCACCGCCATTGGAGCCGCCTTCGGCAATCAAGGTCGCGTTGCCAGCCGAGGCACTGTTGCTGAACGCGACTAACCCGCCTGACACCCCGCTAATCATGGCGCCCTCGCAGGTGATATGGGAGCTACCCCCGTGCGTACCGGTTCCAAAAATCGTCGTCCCGCCGAGAGCTCCTGCCACCAAGCCAGCCTTGTTGGTGATCGCTGCTCGGTT
>JALYOR010000145.1 GCA_030856765.1 Verrucomicrobiota bacterium
GGTAAGCGCTTTCGACTTCGTAGTCGAAATCACTCAGCTTGCCGAAGACCCGGCCACCAATGGTGTAGCGTTCTTCTTCACCGGTCGTGCCGTTGAAGGAGATGGGATCATCCCGGTTCAGGCCGAGGAAGTAAACATCCAAGGCCACCGGGTCGACCGGTTTGCCGTGCGTCACGTAGAGGCCGTAAAACTTCGTCTGCGCGTCCGGCTCGTCGAACTCGTATTTATCGACCGGCGCGAACTGGGTCCAGAAGCCGCGGGCATTCCACCCGTGCGTGTCGAGAATGGCCGAGAAACCGTCCCAGTGTCGGTATGCGTTGCCCCAGGGGAGCGGGCTCACCAGGCGCTGTTTGCCGAAAGCCAGACCTTCCCGGCCACCACGGAAAGTGAGATTCCCGCCATCGAAGGGGATGTTGACGTCGACGAAACCCTGGTTCAGATCGAACGAATTGACATCGGTCGTGCGCAGCCCGCCCGGCAGATTGCGGTTGGTGCTTTGGGCGTCAATTCCTTCCACGAAAACCCGCACAAACTGCGTGATGTGCAGGTCGCCATGCAGGAGGAAGTGATAGAGAAAGTAGGAGGCGTCGAAGTCCGGGTTGAAGTTGAAGTTCGAGAAATGCTCGAACCGCGCACGAAGGCCGCCGCCAATGCTGAGATAGACGGAGCCATCGCTGTTGAGCGGGATGAACTTGAGCGGGTCGAATGCATCGCCGGTTAGATTTCGATCACGACCGCGCAGGCCAGACCAGTCTTCTTTCCAGCGCATCACCGGATTGTAGGCGGGGCGTTTGAAGTCAGATTTTTTCTCCTGGACCTCCTTCGAGGTTGCGGTTGCGCTCCCTTCCCCAGCGAAAGAGGAAAAGGCAGGAGAGAGGACGAGCGCGGCAACGAGACCGGCGACGGCGGATAATTTCAATGGAATCATAGAGTTTTTGAAGCAGCGAATTTGAAAATAGAGCAATAAGCTGACCTTATGGAAGTATTTTTTGTAATTATTTTGTTATCCGGCGGAGAGGAGTTCTTTCCATTTTGATGCTACGGGTCTGAGGTTGTATGCAGGAACCGTACGAGATCCGACAGTTGCGTTACTTCTTGGAAGTGGCCGACGCCGGCAATTTCAGCCGGGCCGCGAAGCGTCTGGGAGTGTCGCAGCCGGCCGTTTCCCAGCAGATGAAGGATCTGGAAGCTGGACTCCGGGCCATCCTGTTCCAGCGGCGCGGAAAGAGGATTTCGCTGACCTCAGCCGGGCTGGTGTTTCAGGAGCATGCGCGCGCCATCCTGCACCAGGTCGAAAAGTCGTTGCAGGAGATCGGGAGCGAACCGGGCGAATTGCGCGGGACACTGCGGCTCGGAATTATTCCTTATCTGAGCGGTGCTCTCTTGCCGAAATTGCTCGGCCCTTTCTTCGAGCAGCATCCTGGCATTGACCTGAGCATCAGGGAGATCTCGTCCACCGACATCGAAACCGGTTTGGAGGAGGGACAGATGGATCTCGGTTTAGGCTGGGTCACCCGGCACTCTCCAAATCTTCGTTATGAGCACTTGGGCGACGACGAGTTTACGGTGGCTGTGCCCGAAGGCCACCCGTGGGCGAGACGCCGCGTCATCCGGCTCGGCGAACTGCACCGCCAGCGGATCGTGCAGCTGCCCGATACCTACGTCATGCGGCGCATGACCGATGAGATTTGCCGCAACCACCGCATCCGCCCGCGCACCGTGGCCGAGATAAACTCGATGGAGGCGGTGCTGCGCGCTCTCGAGCCACTCAAGGCGGTGGCTCTGACCCCCACGATCGCCCTGCGCGGGTCCGGCGATCTTCACGTGAAAGCAGTTCGGCTGGAAGGCGAGCGCTTCGGCTTGGAAATTGGCCTGCTCCGGCTGGTTGATTCCGGAACCAACCCAGCCGTCGCCGCCTTTGGCAAGATCGCGCGTGCCGTCGTTCCCAGAATTATCGAAGGGTAACGACCGGCTTGACCGGGTAACGCCAAATTTTCCGGCCGCGACCGGGTCGAAGCTAGGAAGAAGTGTCGGCGTTCTGCGATTTCTTCTCGATCAATTCACCGAGGCTGCGAAACGTGG
>JALYOR010000153.1 GCA_030856765.1 Verrucomicrobiota bacterium
ATGGAGTCTCGCCCTACCCGCGGAAGCGACCAGCGCTATCGCGCGCTCGGTTGGATGTTCCTCGTCCCGCTCGTCCTCTTCCTGGTCGCGGGCGGACGCTTCTATTATATGGCGCCGGCTTACCCGATGCTCTTCGCCGCGGGCGCAGTGACATGGGAGAATTGGCTCGACCGGCGGAGCAAGAACACCGCGCAAATCGGGCGAGGCTTAACCTGGGCCGCACTCGCCCTCGGCGCAGTCTTCAGCGCAACCCTGATGATGCCCATCGCGCCGATCAATTCGGCCGGCTGGCGCCTAACGAGTAAGATTCACGATAATTTTACCGAGCAGATCGGCTGGCCCGAGCTGGCGCAGACCGTCGCCGAGATTTATCGCGCGCTGCCGCAGGATGAGCAGGCGCGCACCGCCATTCTCGCCGGCAACTACGGCGAGGCTGGTGCGCTCAATCTCTACGGCCGCAAGCATGGACTGCCGGAAGTGATTAGCGGGATCAACACCTACTGGTGGCGGGGCTATGGCGACCCGCCGCCGGAGACCGTGATCCTGGTCGGCTTCTCGCGCGAATCCGCGGAAAAATTCGCAGGGGACGTCAGCTTGGCCGGTCACATCTCCAACCCGTATGGGGTGCGGAACGAAGAAACGAAGGATCATCCTGACATTTTCGTCTGTCGCCGATTCAAGAAATCGTGGCCGGAGTTCTGGCAGGGCTTCCAGCGTTTCGGATAACCTGCTTGTCGCCAGCGGCGATTGGGTGAACGATGCGGGCGAACAAAATGACCGCGAGCTACGAAGGCCCTAGACCCATGCTGATCAAGATTGGATTCGACATTGAGTTTGAGCTGCGTGGACCGACCCCGATGGTCCTGATGCTCTTCGTGCACCCCTCGCGCCAAGGCGATTTGCGGGCGCCGGAAGAGCTGCGAGTGCAACCGGAGGTGCCGGTGACTTATTACGCCGACCTCTTTGGCAACCGTTGCGCCCGACTGCTCGCTCCCGTCGGCCACCTGCAACTACAGCTCGAGACCCTGATCGAGGACAGCGGCGCACCCGACCGGCAATCGCCCGCTGCCATCCAGCATAACATCGAAAATTTGCCTAACGAGGCCTTGGTCTACCTGATGCCGAGCCGCTATTGCGAGGTGGACAAGCTGACCGATATCGCCTGGAAACTCTTTGGCCTAACGCCGCTTGGCTGGGCCCGGGTGAAAGCGATCTGCGACTGGGTGCACCAACACATCACCTTCGGTTATCACTTTGCCGATCCGGCCAAGTCGGCCTTCGACGTATACCAAAGCGGCCAGGGCGTCTGCCGCGATTTCAGCCATCTCGCCCTCACCTTCTGCCGCTGCATGAACATCCCGGCGCGTTACGCGACCGGCTACATGGGCGACATCGGCGTGCCGGTGGTTCTGCCGATGGATTTCAGCGGCTGGTTCGAAGTCTATCTGGGCGACGGCTGGCATACCTTCGATGCTCGCCACAACGTCCCGCGCATCGGCCGCATCGTGATGGCCACCGGCCGCGACGCGGCGGACGTCGCCCTAACGACGAACTTCGGAAGCGCGACGCTGAAGAAGTTTTTCGTGATCAGCGATGAAGTATCGGAAGGGCGGGTATTGTAGGGCGACCGCTCCGGCTGCCCATCGTCCTTCTCGTCCTCGATCTTCTCAGCGCTAGCACCCGAGGACGAGGACGAGTAGGGCGGCCGCCTGACGATTGTGGCCGTCATTGCTTGCTCAACCGACGAAAGAGAATCGCCCCGATGACGATGAAAAGCACGTTCGGGAACCAGACCAGCAACTCCGGATGGATCTTCGCATTCGCGCGCATTGTGTCGGCGATGATGATGAACAGAAAATAGAAGATCGCCACGAGCAGCCCGGTCGCAAAACCGACCGAGGTTTCGCGCCGATGCGTGGTGATGCCTAACGGCACCCCGATGAGGGCAAAGGCAATGCACGAAAATGGGAACGAAAAACGTTTGTTGATCTCCGTCCGGGTCGCGCTGCGATCGCGTCGCGCCCCGGATTTCAATTGCTCCATCAACTGCGAAAGCGAAAGCGCGGAACGGCTCGGTCGTTTCTTCTCGCGCTCGTAAAGCTCCTCGAGGCTGATCGGCAACGTCCCTTCCGCCAGGCTGATCCCGTCTTTGATCTTGCGCAGATCGTAGGGATCCTTCGCGTCCCGCTCCTGATAGCGCGCATTGTAGAGGTGGAGAAGAAGCCGTTTGTTAGGCAGATCCGTTTCCAGCATGCCGGTGCGGGCATGCGTTACCCGGACGGGGAGATCGTGCTCGTCCATTTGGAAAACCAAAATGTTCTTCAGTTGGTTGCCCTCTTTTTTCCCGACATAAATCTTGCGGCCGGGAAACTGGTCGATCACCTGATCGCCGCCGAAAAGCGCGATCGGGTTTTGCGTCGCCAAGTCGAAAATGCTGCTGCGCAATTTCTCCTGCGCGGCCGGCGCCACCGTCACGTTCAACCAGAGACAAAGAACCGTGCAGACGATGGCGAGCAGCGCCAACGGCAGACAGACCCGCGTCACGCTCACACCGTTCGCCCGGAGCGCGATCAACTCGTTATCCGCCGAGAGCCGGCCAAAGACGAGCAGGATCGCGGTTAACAAACCCCAGGGGATGGTAAAAATGAGGGAAAACGGCAGCACGTAGGCGATGAAAGTGAGAAGAAACTCCAGCGGCACGTCGTGATTGACGAGCAGCGGGAGGAGCTTGCGGAAGACGTTGCCGACCACCAACACGAGGCTCAGCACCGCGATGGCGAAGAGGACGTTGACGATCAGCTCACGGCCGACGAAGCGATCGATCAGTTTCATTCCCGCTGTCTGTTAATTCGTTTCCGGGCGAGTGACAAGTGAGCTTGCTTCTCAGTCAGCTTCGCTAACTTGATCAGCCTTGAACGATTCACCCTACGACGTGGCCATTATCGGCGGCGGACCGGCCGGGAGCACGGCAGCGACGCTCCTCGCCCGTGCCGGTCGGCGAGTCGTGGTTTGCGAGCGGGAAAAATTCCCGCGTTTCCATATCGGCGAATCGCTTCTCCCGGTGAGCATGAAGCTTTTCTCGCGGCTCGGCCTGCACGAAAAGTTCGGGCAGGCCGGTTTCCTCCTAAAGTATGGCGGCGAAATGGCGGGCGCCTGTTCCGAAGAGG
Source organism: Verrucomicrobiota bacterium (assembly GCA_030856765.1). GTDB lineage: Bacteria > Verrucomicrobiota > Verrucomicrobiia > Chthoniobacterales > UBA10450 > Palsa-1392. Next base: position 3,168 of record JALYOR010000153.1, read on the forward strand.
GCGTGAAGTTTTATTTCAAGGACGGGTTCCGTTCGCAGACGGATTCATCCTATCAAGTCCCGCGGGCGGAATTCGATAAGGTGCTGCTGGACCACGCGGCGGAGAACGGCGCCGAGGTGCGCGAGGAAACGGCGATCAAAGGCGTGGAATTTTTCGATGATCGGGTGGAGTTGCAACTCCAGCTCCAGAACGGTTTACAGGAAAAAATCACCGCCCGCTACGTGATTGACGCCAGCGGTCGCCACTCCGTCCTCGGGAATCATTTCAAGCTGAAGGAGGCGTATCCGCACCTGCAAAAGATCTCGATCTTCGCCCACTACGAGGGAGTGGAAGCCGATGAGGGCCGCGACGGCACGCTCACCCGCCAGCTGCGCGCGACCGATCGCTGGTTCTGGTACGTCCCTTTACCTAACGACCGGGCCAGCCTCGGCGTCGTGCTCGATACCGCGCTCTTCAAGCAAGTGAAGAAATCTCCCGAGACTTTTCTCGAGGAATCGCTCGCCGAACAACCCTTCCTCGCCCGCCGCATGAGGAACGCCCGGCGCGTCACCCAGGCCTACGCGAGCGCTGATTTTTCGTACCGCCAAAGCCGCCTGACCGGCGAACGGTGGATGCTGGCGGGCGATGCCGCCGGGTTCATCGACCCCGTCTTCAGCAGCGGCGTTTTCCTGGCTCTGCTGGCCGGCGAACACTGCGCCGACATCCTCGACGTCGTGCTCGACGAACCGCGCAAGGCGCCGCGCCTTTTCGCTCGCTATGAAAAGCTGCTCCGACGGGTCATGAAAGGCTATCTCCGCTTCGTCGATGCCTGGTATTCGAAGGAATTCATGGAGGTTTTCCTCTACCCGCAGGATGTGCTCCAGATTCCGCCGGCGGTAAACGCCGTCCTCGGCGGCAACATCAGCGGCAGTTTCGCCATTCGCTGGCGGATGTCGGCCTTTTATTTCATCGTCTGGCTGCAACGTTATCTGCCCCTCTGCCCGCGCCGCACGCTGGTCGCGCCGGAACCGCAGCAGGCCGCCGCCCGTCCCCTGCAACCGGCTGCCTAACCAGTCTATGCGCGAATTCCGATTCTCCTCGTCCTCGATCTTCTTCCGGTTGGATCGAGGACAAGGGACGAGCACAAGGACGATGATGGTCTTTCTGGCAGTTTTTTGCCTAACGAGTTGCCAAACGTTGCGGCATCAATTCGCCTCGCCGGAGCCGGATTGGCAATCTCAGATTGGCCAGTTGCAGTACCGCGGTGCGAAAACCTCGCTCATCGGCGAGGTCCTGGTGCGGTATTCCAGCAGCGGCGATTTCGAACTCACCTTTAGCAAGGGGCCCGGCGTCATCCTCCTCACCGTGCGGCAGGATGATAAATTCGTGCGGGTCAGCGGTCCCCTCGCCCGCGGCTCGTGGTCGGGGCCGCCTAACGAAGCGCCCGCCCGCCTGCGGGGCTGGGTCTCGCTGCGCGAAGTGCTCCTCCGCTCCCAAGACCAGTCGCTCATTCGGCAAAAGGTCGGGTCCGATCAGTTTACCTTCGCTTTCTGACCACGCCGGTAGCTGATGTCGTACTCGAAGTTCATCGCCCGCCTCGTTACCCAGCGTCGCGGCCTCGTCTGGTTCATCGTCCTCCTCACCGCGGCGCTTAGCATTTATATTCTCGTGACCCGGCTGACCCTCGACACCGAGGTGCTCAACCTGCTCCCGGCGAAGTTCGAATCGGTTGCGGGGCTGAAGATTTACAACAACGATTTCGCCCAGACCCGGGAGCTAACTTTCGCGCTGGTCTCCGAGCCTAACGACGTTGATCGGCTCGAGGAGTTCGCCCCGATCTTTGCCGAACGTCTGCGCGCCCAGCCGTGGAGCACCCGCGTCCTGAGTGGGTCGCCGATCGAAACGCCGGAGGGAATTCACGATCTGCAGGGCCTGGCCGCGCCGCTCCTGCTCAATCTCGAGCCGGAAGCTTTTACCGAAACACTCGCCATCCTGCAGCCGGGCCGGCTGCAGGCGCGGCTTCGCCGGCTGCACCAGGAAATCGAAGCCGGCTCGCCCCGGCCGGAATTTGAGCTTTCGCTCGATCCGTTAGGCGTGGTCGCGCCTGCGCTCAAACCGTTCGCCGGCGATGCCGCTCTCCAGGAAGGCCAGCCGCTCACCTCGCCCGATCGCACGATGCGTATTTTTCTCGCGGTCACCAACCAGCCCACCCTCAGCGCTTTCGATTGCCAGGCCTTGATGGAAAAGGTGAACGCCTTTTGTGCGCAGGCGGACGAGGGCTGGGAAGGGAACCGCCCGTTGCAGGTGTTGGTCACCGGGAGATCGGCTTACGTCGCGGAGATCTCGCTCAGCATGCGCCACGATATCATCGTGACGCTGCTCGGCTCGATCGGCCTGGTTGGAGGCGTTTTTTATGTCGGTTTCCGGCGCTGGCTCCCGCTCGTTGGGATGGGTTTTTCGCTCCTTCTGTGCTGCCTGGTCGCGCTCGCCGCCGGGCTCCTCATTTTCCACGAGCTCAACATGGTCACGATCGGGATGTGCGCGATTCTGATTGGGCTGGGGGTCGATTTCGCCATCCTGATTTTCGGCCGCTACCAGCAGGCGCGGAACGAAGGCAGCGAGCATGCCCCGGCCATCGAGCAGGCGATCGCGAAACTCGGCCGCGCGATTTTCTTCGGCGCACTCACTACCGCGGTTGGTTTTCTCGCTCTGCTTCTAGCTAATTCAGGCGGCTTCACCCAGCTCGGCGTCCTGATCGCGATCGGCATCCTGGTGGCCGCGCTTTTCATGACGAGCGTTTTTTTCCTCTTTACCCACGAACGCTCGCTCCCGCCGCGCCACGACTGGATCCTCGCGCTCGTGAGGCTGTATGTCCGCCGAACTTTGCAGTCGCCTGGGCTCATTCTCATGCTCGCGCTCCCGATCCTGCTCGTCCTCTTCGCTCTCGCCCTTCTCCCGCAATTGCCCTTGATCTTCGACGCCAGCACCCGCTCGATGGAGCCGAAGTCGAGCGCGGCCGGACACGCTCTCGCCACCATCATGGCGAAGATGCCGACCCGCTGGGAACCGGTCCTCGGTATCGTGCGCGCGCCTAACGAGGAGCAATTACACGCCGACTGGAAAAAAATCTCCGCCCATTGGAGCAATCTCGAAAAGTCCGGCGCGATCAAAAGCTTTTCTACCCCAGCCGCGCTCGCTCTCTCCCCGCGTTTGATGGAACAGAATCGCGATCGGCTCGGCGCGGTGGATTTCGCCACTACACGCCAGGCCCTCGAAGAGGCGATCAACCGTGAAGGATTCAGTCGCGACTCGTTTCTCGCGGGGTTTCAGTTGCTCGATCGACTCGAAGCCATCGCGCGCGGCGCCGCGATCCCGGATTGGCGTAAGGCCATGCCCAAGACTTCGAGCTGGTGGTTTCTGGTCGACCGCTATTTCGCAGCCGACCCGCTCCTTACCGTCGGTTTTGTAAGCACGAATAAACCGGTCGAAACCAACGACCAAAAGGAAATGCTGACGCGCCAACTGCCCGTGGCCGGAGTGCCGATGACGCTTTCCGGCTGGAGCTTTACTCTGACCGACCTCGTTCCGTGGTCGCACCGCCAACTGATCCTGATCAGCACCCTGATGGCATTTTTCGACGCTGTCCTGCTCGCCGTGCTCTACCGCGATTGGCGGCTTTGGTTGATCCAGATCGCGACCCTGGCGCTCGCCATCGGCGCGATGATCGCCACCATGAAACTGGCTCACATCCCTCTCAACCTGCTCAACGTCCTCGCCTTCCGCCTCGTCCTCGCCATCGGCGTCGACTACGGCATTTACGTCTTGCTGGTCTGGCAACGGGCGCGCGAGATCGAGCACGACGTGGCCGGCGTGCTCAAGCCCGTTCTGCTCGCGGGGCTGACCGCGATCGCCGGCTTCGGTTCGTTAGGTTTGGCCAACAACCCGACCCTGAGCGGGCTCGGGATTGCCTGTGCAATCGGTTTGGCCTGGAGCCTCTTCGCCACCATCTTTTTTACCCTTCCCGCAGCAGCCATCGCAGAACCGATGTCTATTGAGGCACGCAAATCATTGGTCGGCACATGATCTCCAAACTTTCCCTGCTCCTATCGCTCTTCCTCCTCGTCGGCGCCGCCGTGTCGCCAGCGGCACCGCTCGCGCCGCCGGAAGTGAAAAGTCTCCTCGAACGCATTCGCGCCAAGCGAGCGGGTGCACCGCAAGTGCAGGCGGATTTCCAGGAAGAAAAGGTCGTCCGCCTGATGAACAAGCCGATCAGCAGCAACGGTAAAGTCTGGTTTCAAAAGCCGGACAAATTCCGGCGCGAAGTAAAGGGCAGCTCGCCCAGCATCACGGTCAGCGATGGAAAGAATCTCTGGATTTACTATCCAAAATTCCAATCGGCCGAGCAGTATTCGTTAGGCAAGCGCTCTCCGCTCGACTCTGGGATCGCGGCTTTAACCGCGGCGCTCAACCTCGAGAACGTCGAAAACAACTACCACATCGCTGCGAGCAAACAGGATGCTGGTTTTGAGCTCCAGCTCGCTCCGCGCAATCCTTCCCTCAAGCGGCTTCTCAAGACATTCAAAATCGAAATGAACGCCGAGCTGGAGGTAGAGCGGACCGAGATGATCCAACCGAACGGCGATCATATCGTCACCCACTACACCAACGAATCGCGTGCTCCGATCGCTCCTGCGACCTTTCAGTTCACCCCTCCCGCCGGAACAAATGTGACCACCCCGCTCGGTCGCTAGACAGATCCTCCTTCCATTTCGACCGGTTCGAAAAAAGTAGCGTGAACGTCTTCGGAACGCGCCAGAAGCCAGCGATCACACCTCTGAAACCCACCGTTGGACCGACGGTGCGCTGGAATTTTTCGTGATCCGAGAGCCGCGCACATTCCGGTCGGTTCTTCGCCAGGTCCAGATTCAGAATGGTCCCGATCAGCCCCAAGTGCGAAAATGCCTGCGGAAAGTTGCCGAGAAAGTGACCGCTCCGCGGATCGATTTCCTCCGCGAACAGCCCAAGGGGACTGAGCCGGCCCAACAATTCCTCGAGCAACTGTTCGGCTCGTTCCATTTCTCCTTCTTTGCTCAGGTGGTTAACGAGCCAGAAGCTGCAAAGCAGAAACGCGCCTTCACCTTGCGCGCGTTGCGACTCATTCCGGAAGACCAGCGCGCCTTGCGCCAGTTCAAGTTCGACCCGTTCACGCGTGGCGCGAGCAAGGTCGGACGAGAGGAAATCGCTCGTAAACGCGAGCAAACTCGATGCGTCTATTTCACTCCCGTGATATTCGCTGGCCAGAAAGCCATTCTCCCGCTGCAGACCGGCTTCCAGGACCTGGTTGTGAATCTCCGCGCGCACTTTGGACAATTCCGTCCGGCGCTTTTTCGAAAGTTTGCTTCCGGCCGCAAGGCCGATCCAGGCCATCACTTTGCCATAGGTATAGCGACGGCGCTCGACCGTTTCCCAGACGCCGTTATCGGGCTCCTGCCAGCGCGCGAGTAACGCC
>JALYOR010000198.1 GCA_030856765.1 Verrucomicrobiota bacterium
CACCTCGTGGGAGCTTTGGCTAGAGCGTTTGGTCTCCGGCCGGTAAAGCGGGAGTGCTCGGGGGGGGACTTGAACCCCCATGCCTTGCGGCATACGCCCCTCAAACGTACGTGTCTGCCATTTCACCACCCGAGCGAGAGTCCAGAATCTTGAATCAGGAACGCAGGAAAGCAAGGCGCGAGAAGAGACTCGTCGCCAAGAAGTCACAGGCGAGGCGCGGAATCTGCATTTAGCGTAAGGCCAATGAACCCAAGCCCGGAGACCGACTGGATGAAGCTCGATCTCCATCTCCACACCCTCGACGACCCGAAGGATCATCTTGATTACTCCGCCCACCAGTTGCTCGAACGGGCGCGCGATCTCGGCTTTGGCGCCCTCGCGATTACGCTGCACGACAAGGTTTTCGATCGGGCGGAGGTTTTCGCCGACGCGGCCGAGATGGGAATTCTCCTCATCCAGGCGGCGGAGATGCGACTGGAGGGCGCGGATGTGGTGCTTCTCAATGTCCGGCCGAGCGACGTGGCCAATCTCCGCACCTTTGCTGATCTGCGCCGGCTGCGCGAGCGCCGGGGAGACTCGATGTTCAGTTTTGCGCCGCATCCGTTTTTTGTCCTCGGCGCCTCGATCGGAAGAAGGCTGCTGCGGGAGATCGATTGCTTCGACGCGATCGAGATCTGCCATTTCCACAAAGGCTGGTTCGACCTCAATCGCCGCGCCCGGAAAACCGCCGCGGCTTATGGCAAGCCGCTCCTGGCCACTTCCGACGCGCATAGCCTGCACGCGTTTGGCGCGCATTACACCAGCATCCCGCGCCCGCGCGAACTGACGGTCGAGGCGATCATCCAGGGACTGCGGGAAGGGCCGCATCGCCTCACGAGCCCGGGCGCGAGCTGGCGCGATTTGTTCAACGTCTTCTACTTCGTCTTCATCAGGCATCCGCTGCGCAAACGTTTGGGCGGCGGACGGCCGCAACACTGCCCCGCCTGAGGTTGGGCCTTGTGCGGGGCGGCGGGTTATGTCAGACCTACGGGTCGACTTCTCCACGATGAAACTACGCCTCTGCCTCGTCCTGCTCACCGCTCTCACTCTCACTGCCTGCCCCACGACCGGCTCCAAGAAAAAAGACAAGAAGGCGGCCGCGACCGCGGCGCTGCATAATGAATTGAACGCGGATATGGATTTCCAGGCGTTCATCGGCCGGCTGCGCAAAGCGGTTAAAGCGCGCGACATGAATACGGTCGCCTCGATGATGACGCCGGACTTTGCCTACGTACTTGGCGCAACGCCGGCGGAAGACCGCCAAGGGCCGGGTGTCTTCCAGTATTGGGACGAGAACGGGCTCTGGCTCGAATTGGAAGGAATCCTCTCCGAGAAGTTCGTGCAGAAGGACGACTTCATGGTGGCGCCGCCGCAGTTTGCCGATCCCGCGGCGGAATATATCGGCTACCGGGCTGGTATCCGGCGGGTGAATGGAAGCTGGAAGTTTGTCTATTTCGTCACGAATAGCAGCGGCCCGAGCGTGCCGGCGACTCCGCAGTGACAAACGATTCGTGGCCGGCGAGCGGCGAATCGTCGCGCGCATATTCCCCTAACGACCTCGGCCTGCCCCACCGGCCGCCGTTTGTTTTCGTCAAGGAATTGCGCAAGGTCGAGCCCGGCCAGTGGGCCGAGTGCACGGCGCTTTTCTCCCTCGATGACCCGATGTTCGCGGGTCATTTTCCCGGCAATCCGCTGGTGCCAGGGGTGATCCTGACCGAGGCGCTCGCGCAAACAGCCGGGATCGCGGCCGCCTCGTGTTTTCCGGAGGAGGCGAGACCGCTCTTTCTTCTTTCTGCCATTCGGGCGATGAAATTCTTCGCCGCCGCGCGGCCGGAGGAAGAGATTCTGTTGCGCGCGGAGAAGCTGGCTCAAGTCGGCGAGCTTTGGCAATTCCAAGTGTCGGCCAAGGTCGGCGAAAAAACGGTGGTAGAAGGACAACTGGTGCTGAATCTGACGACGAAAAGTTCGGCAGAGGGTTTGGAATAGCGCGAGCGGTCTGACCTCGTAGTATAGTGACCCCGAGTAGGATGGATCGCCGGTGCGCTCCGCATGACAGTTCACCAGAAGCCTTCAGATTAGAGCTCAGTTTTATGGCCTTGCCCGAATTTGCGATCATTATTCCCGCCTCCGACGAGGCGGAATGCCTCGGCGCAGTCCTGGACGAAATGCTCCAGGAGTTGGATCTCGAGAGATTCGTCGTCGCCGTGGGAGTGAATGGCTCGAGCGATGCGACCGCACAAATCGCGCGGCAACGCCCGGTGCTGGTCGCCGAAACCGAGCGCCGCGGCTATGGCCACGGTTGCCAGGCGGCGATTGACCTAACGAATAGTCTTTTCCCCTCGATCCGCGGCTATATCTTCTGCGCGGGCGACGGCGCGACCGATCCGGGCGACCTGCGTCCGCTGGTCGCGGCTTTCGAGCAGGGTTACGATCTGGTGCTGGGCAGTCGCACCCAGCGCTTGCGCAACTGGCGCACCATGACTCTGCGCCATCTCCTCGCCAACGCCGCCCTGGGCTTATGGTGCGCTGCGCTCTGCGGCCGCGCCTTCAGCGACCTCGGTCCCCTGCGCATCATCCATCGCCGCCTCTTCGAAAGAATCGCCCCGCGCGAGATGACCTTTGGCTGGACGATCGAGGCGCAGGTGGCGGCCGCCCGCCTCGGCGCCGCCATTTGCGAGATCCCGGTCCACGAACGGCGACGGATCGCCGGCCAGCAAAAGGTTTCCGGAGTGACCTGGCAGCGAACGCTCTCGGTCGGCTGCCAGATTCTCTCCGCTGGCCGACGCACGCGGAGAAACTTTCAAGCCGCCCGCGCGGTGCGCGATCCAATTTTCGTCCGGCCTAACGAAACCCGGCAACGCGAAGCGTGAAGCGCTGGCTCTGCCTAAGCGCCGCCTTACTGAGCGGCTGCGGCACCTTCTCCAAACCGCCTCTGCCCAAGTTTGCCACCGGCGAGGCGCCGCGGACCGGACTCGACGAATCGACTCTCTCCATCCGCCGGGCTGACGTGGTTTATTCCAGCCTAACGAAAGGCGCAGCGGCCGATAATCAACCGGCATGGCGCATCGTGCAGGCATTCCAGGCCGGCGGAGCACAGGTCGCGCTGGGCTGGAGCGAGCTGCCGGCCGCGCAACAACCACTCTTCGATCAGTGGCAGCGCCAGGAAATCTCGGCCGAGCAATTGATCGAACAACTCGAGGCGCCCCGGCGCGTCGATTGGATACGGCGCGCGCTGCGGCCCGATCTTCTCCAGGTCGCGCTCGGCGTGCCGCGCGATCTCCTGCGCAAGATCCGGGCGGGCGAGCGGCTCGCGTTGGAGGAGCGCGCCCTCCTGCCGCGGGATTACCGCCCGCGTCCAGAGGCCTTCGACAATTTTACCGATCGCATCTCAACCTCGCCGCGACTGCGCCGTTATCCGCCGGCCGATCTCTACCGCGCCCATCTCGTCGCCGAGCAGATGATTGCGGAGAACATCGTCCAATTCCTGAGCGCTCATCCGAGAGTCAAGCTGCTCGTTTTTTTGCCTAACGACCCGATGATCGATCCGCGCGAGGTGGCCGATTACGTCGCGCAAAAGGCATCGCCGCGCCAACTGATCCTTGATCGCACCGGGGCACCCGAATCGCGGCCGCAATTACTGGCCCAGCGCTGAGGCGGGCTGTTCAAGGTCGTAAATCGTGCCCCAGAATCCTGTCCCGACAACGGCCGCCTGGTCCCGCCAGGGCTGCGAACTGGAGGCGTAGTTGCGCTTTTCGTTTTCGCCCCAGAAAAGGTAGCGCGCATGGAGAGCACGGGCGCGCTCCCGCCAATCCGGCGCTCCCTGCATGAGGGCCGTCAGCTGTTGCTCGATCGGCGCGTAGTCGAAGCCCTGGGTCCAGAGATGCCCCGGGTATCCGAGGACGACTTTGCGGCCGTTAAGGAGGAGCGGGTGATTGAAGGTCGGAAAAGCGGCAAAGCGTTCCTCGATCGGGACGCGGCGCACGACGGTGGCGATGGCGTCCAGTTCGGTGCGATCGGCAATATCGAAACCGGGGCTACCGACCGACAACCCGCCCAGAAGACTAACGAATCCAGAGAAGAAAAGGAGAAAACAAACCCCCGCGCGCATCGGGATCGGAAATCGTGCGATGAGATCGCGCCACAAAAAGGGCAGGCAAATAAAATAAGCCCAGATAATGAGCTTGGTGTTATCCCAGCCCCAAGGCGCGGTCTTAACAAAAAGCGCGAAAATAAAAATGAGTGCCGCCGGCGTGACAAAAGCAAATGACTGCGAAACGCAAAGCCGCTCCCACCATCCCGGACCCGCGACCACTTCCGCACTCGCTTCCTGCTCCATCCCTTCGGTCACTTGCGCCACTTGGTTCCCTCGATCGCGCCAAATAACGACCGCCACCAGCGCGATCAGCGCCGGCAGGGTAAGACCGAAATTCACAATCCAAAAGCGGACCGCCGAGGTGGAGAATCCCGGGTCGCTCTGCAACCAGCCCGGCGCCCAGGCCAGAATCGACTTCGCCTGCAGATGATCTGTAATCATCCAAACAATCCAGGTGGCGGGCACAAACGCCGCACTGAGCAGGATGGCGATTTGTTTCCGCATCTCCCAAGTCCCGACGAGCAGCCAAAACGCCAGCACCCCAGAGAGGGCCAGGAAAGTGTGAACATGAAAAAGAGGCATGGTGGCGTAAAGCGACCACTCCACCCACCACGGCAGCAGTCCACGCCGTTGGCTTATCATTTCATTAGGCCGGGAGGGAAAATACTTGCGCCGCCAATGGAGGAGCAAGAGCAACCCGGCCGGGATGGCATAGAGCAGCCCCCGCTGCGTCAGGAACATCGTTAGGGGGATGCTTTTCCAGGCGATCTTCTCGGACTGGTAATCGATAAACTGATGGGTGCGAAAAAACACGTAGCCCGCGAGGCCGCCGTTAAAGAGAAAGCCGGCAATGGCGAAAGGCCCGCCCCAACGATAGAAGGCATAGAAAGTAGCGACCGACCCGAGCAGACCCGTCCAGACCAGCGCCTGGACCAAATCGACGTGCTGGAGCAGGAGCAGGGAATCGAACAAATCGATTCCCGCCGGATAACGAAGCGAACTGGCGACGTGGACTGGGTTATCCGGCCAGAGCGCGACGCCATTGGCGAAATACTTGATGTAGGTGATGTGCAGCGACAGATCGCCGAGATTGAAAGGCGATTGGATCTTATAATTCTTCCCGTCGACCCAGAGGATCCAGCAGAAGGAACGAACTGCAAAAAGGGCAAAGACCACTCCCACCGCCCAGCCCCAGAAATGCCAGCGGCGAGGCGGAGGCGCGGTCACCTCCGGTGGAGTATCTAGCTTCATCCGACGGCGGGCGCGTTTCGACTTCGGTAACTGCGGCGGCGGCGGAACCACCACCTTCTGGCGGAGAACGAAAGGCGCGGTTTCAAGCCAGGCATAAATGGCCGCGGCCAGACCGAGCACGAGGGCAAGCCCGGCGAACCCTCCGTCCAACCCGCCACCGACGATGCCGAGCAACAGACCGGCCATCGTGGCCACGTTGACCAGCGTGAGTCCCGCCGAGCACCACTTCATCGTGCAGGCGCTGCGATGGGATGCCCGACAAAGTCCGGTCGTTGGTTGGGGAAGAGTTTCCGGAAGGTCCTGGCGTTGAGGTAAAGCTTCGAGGCATCCTGATAGGGCCGGATGGTCATCGGTTGGGTGAAGTAGGTCTCATGGAGATTTTTTTCCACCTCTGCGACCCGGTCTTCCTGCACCACCAGGAAGTCGCCATCGTACTTACCTGGGGAGTTATTATGCTCGTAATAACCAACATTAGGGAACTCTCCGAGCAACCAGGGGAAAGGATAGGTGCTGGTGCGAATGAAATGGCCCACCATGCGATAATTGAGCGGATTACTTCGCACCAGGCGCATGACCGGCTTCATGAGCTTGTAGATGTCATCGTATGTCTGCACGTAGACATACGGCTCGGCGTCAACGCTATAGCGGAAGTAATTGAGCCATATGGCCATGCCCAGCGACATCGCGAGAGCGACCGAAGCCACCCCTTTTTGGATCGCCCGAATCGAGCGATCGCTGAAGGTGCGCGTTTTACCCATCAAATAGCCAAGGCCGCCGCCGAGAAGTGAGAAGACCAAAGCCGAGGCAAAGAGACGTTGGCCAATCTCTCCGCAGACCGCGCTGGTGCTGGTCGCGGCCAAAGTAACGACCACTGTCTCCCGCAGATAAGTTCCCAAATTCGTGGCACGCACGGCCTCGGGCTGGAAGGTATAACTGAGAAACGCGCCCAAGACGAAACCGAACGCGGCCAGGGCCACGATAAAGAAGGCTCGTCGAGGAATTTTCGGTGCGGTCGCCCCCGCGGCAAAGACGAAGAGGAGCGGCCAAACAATGCTGATGATGATCCACGGCGTCTTATAATGAATGATGCTGTAAGCCGCGAAGACTCCCACGCCGTAAATGGCGAGATAACGAATGACGTAGTTCTTAAAGAACTGACAGACCCCACAGAGTAGCAAACCAATCAAGACCGGCCATTCGTAGCGCAGCGTCAGCTCCAGCCAGTAGGGCCATGGCTTTTCGTGTCCGTTGCCGTTCGAGCCCGTCTGATACCAGGTGGCGAAGGTGAGATAGAGTCCCTTTACGCCCGGCCAATTGAGGAAAGTGCCGGAATAGAAAAAGACGATGAAGAAAATCGCCGTCCCGACGACGATGGCGAGGTCCGCCAAGTCCCATTGCTGGCGCGCCCGTTTCACAACCTCGCCCGGCGTGATTTTGTGCGAGAGCCAGAGCACCGCGCCTGCGATGAAGGCGCTACCGATGTGGATGATGTAGGTTTCTTTCGTCAGGATCATCCCCGCGGCGCCCATCCCGACGCACCAGAGATAACCACGAGTTCCGAGCCGCCAGAGCCCCACCAACCCGAGCACGAAGAGCATCGAGAAAAGGAGCAGCCAGACTTCGTGGATCGAGTAGCGTCCGTAAAAAATGAAGGCGGGCGAAATTGCCATGGCCAGAGCGGCGACCCGGCTCACCCGGCGGCCCACAAACGGCTCAAACTTCGTCGTCAGGAAAATCGAGCCAATGCTGGCCAGCACCACCGGCAGGCGGAGCGCCCAAATGTGCCGGCCAAAGATCGCCTGCGCCACGAGCAGGATGTAGAAGTGGAGCGGGCCGTGATAGTTCGTCGGGTCGTAGCGGTAGAACCCGTTCTTCATCATCTGGTCGACGAACCAGCCGTTGATCCCCTCGTCGAAGTGGGGCGGCTTCATGCTCAAGAAAAGGAACCGGAGGAGCGCGCCGAACGCGATAATTCCCCACAGGGTCCAGTCGACCCCAGCGAGGCGGGCGGCGAGCGGCGGAGCATCAATTTCTCCTCGCGCGGGCTCGGCTCCGCTGCTAGGTAGCGCGTCAATGCGCATCTTGGTGACAGGCGGCTGTGGGTTCATCGGGAGTAACTTTATTCGTTACATTCTGCAACATTACAAGCCGACGTACCTGACAAATGTCGACGCCCTCACCTACGCCGGAAACCTGGCCAATCTCGACGGCGTGGTCGAAGAGCACGGTGACCGCTACGATTTTTTCAAGGCCGATATCGCCAACGCCGACCAGATCGACACCCTCCTGCACGAGGAGCAATTCTACGCCATCATCAATTTCGCGGCCGAGTCGCACGTCGATCGCAGCATCAATTCGCCGCAAAATTTCATCCACACCAACGTCGTCGGCACGAGCGTGCTCCTCGACGCCGCCCGGCGGCATGGAGTGCAGCGTTTTATCCAGGTCTCGACCGACGAGGTCTACGGATCGTTAGGCGAAACCGGGAAGTTTACCGAACAATCGCCGCTCGAGCCCAGTTCACCCTACTCCGCGAGCAAAGCGAGCGCCGATCTGCTCGCCCTCGCCTGCCATCGGACTTTTGGACAGGAGGTCATCGTCACCCGCTGCTCCAACAACTATGGCCCCTACCAATTCCCGGAGAAATTGATCCCCCTCATGATCATCAAGGCGCTCAGCGACCAACCGCTGCCGGTTTATGGTGATGGCAAGAACGTGCGCGACTGGATCCATGTAGAAGACCATTGCGCGGCGATTGTGGCCGCGCTTTTTAAAGGCAAGCCGGGCTCCGTCTACAATATTGGGGGCGACGGCGAACTGGTGAATCTCGATGTCGTTAGGCTGATCCTCGATCGGCTCGGCAAGCCGCAGAGCTTGATTTCCTTTGTCACCGATCGGCTGGGCCACGACCGCCGCTACGCGATCGAATCCAGCTTTGCCAAGCACGAACTGGAGTGGCACCCGCTTCACACCGCGCGGGAAGGTATCGCCAGCACGGTCGATTGGTACCTCCACCATCGCGACTGGTGGGAGAATCTACTTCAACGCACCGAGCGGTTCGAATAGGAAGCTGAGCGGCCGCTCTGTCGCGCCTGGCCATCATTTTTCGCGCGGCGTGTTGCGGTAACTCGGACGAACTGCCAGTCTTGGTAACTGCCATTAGACTGTCAGCCTCAGCAACTTTGATCCCATCGCGATCCAAAGAAGTACGGGATAGAGGCCCGCAGGCTGTCTGCCTGACTCTTGGCTTTACCGGAATTTTCTTGACACTCATGGGCAGGGCTCGCGCATAATCTGCATTGCATCGACTTGGAACCGGCGCGGATGCATCCTTTCTTCCACCCCGGTCCCTAGTCGACCGTTCCCATGAAAACGTGCCTCCAACTCCCAAGTAGCGCTGCTGCGAGCCGCCTCCCGCGACCGCTGAGCCTCTTCGCCATCCTCACCGTCGTCAACCTTGGCGCGATCGCCAGCCCAACCGCGCGGGCCACCGAGACACCGACGCCGACGCCCATTCAGGCAATTTTCGAATCCAACTTCAAAAGCAATAACGTCCAAGCCTTTTCCTTCACCGGGACCAACCTCGGAGAGGTCTGCACGGTGAGCAAAGCGACCGGGATCGCATTCGACCCGGCCGGGAACCTCTACGTCGCGAGCGACGATGCGCCCTACTCGATAGTAAAGCGCACTCCGGATGGCTCCACCTCGATCTTTGCGACCGACGGCTTGAAGACGCCGCATGCGATGGCGTTTGACAAAGACGGCAACCTCTACGTCGCAAACACCACCGCCAATTCGATTCTCAAGATATCACCCGACGGCGTGGGCACCATCTTCGCCGATGGCAGCGGAGGCGTGGAGCAGCCGGCCGATCTGACCTTTGACGCTGCCGGCAATCTGTATGTCTCGAATGCCTACGGCGGTCCGAATGGAGACGGCTCCGTCGTCAAGTTCGCGCCAGATGGCACTGGATCGATCTTCGCCGAGGGTATATTCGAGACGGCCTATGGCATTGTCATCGACAGCGCGGGCGACGTCTACGTTTCCAGCCTGCGCGGAGATAACGTCCGGAGGTTCGCTCCCGATGGGACCTATCTGGGTGTTTTCGTTAGCGCGCCACTGAGGAGTCCGCACGGGATGCTTTTCGACAGCGAAGGGAATCTTTACGTGGCAAACAATGAGGCAGCGACGATCGAGAAATTCTCTGCGACGGGAGTGTATCTGGGGGTTTTCGCCAGCACAGGACAGGGGCCGCACTACTTGGCAACGCCTCCACCGGCGCCGGCCTCCCCGACGCCAACTCCCACCGAGACTCCGACTCCAACGGAAACGCCTACTCCGACTGAGACACCTACCCCGACTGAGACACCTACCCCGACGGAGACCCCAACTCCGACTGAGACTCCAACCCCAACATCTACAGCAACCCCTACGCCGACACCGACACCTACCCCAACCCAATCCCCCACCCCGACTCCAACCCCAACACCGGCTCCGCCGTCGATTGCGTCTCAACCTTCCAATCGAACGGTAAATGCCGGACAGACCGCCAGATTTGTAGTCAAGGCGACCGGGGACGCTCCGCTCAGCTATCAGTGGAAAAGGGACGGCCTTGAGATCGGCGGCGCCAATGCGAGCGTTTACATTACCCCGGCGACGACTGAGGCTGACAATGGCGCTCTCTTTTCCGTGGTGGTCAGCAACGGTGGTGGAAGCGTGACCAGTAACACCGTGACGTTGACGGTAAAAACCGCGCCAAACATCACCAGCCAGCCCGCTAACGCCACGGTCAAGGCAGGCCGAAGAGCTAAGTTCAGTGTCACGGTCACGGGCGCCACGCCGTTGAGCTTCCAGTGGAGGAAAAACGGGGCGAATATCAGTGGAGCAACCAAGTCCTCCTACACCACCCCCACCACGACGACTGGCGATAATGGAAGTCTTTTTTCCGTCGTGGTGAGCAACAGCCTGGGCAGCGCGACCAGCAACGACGCGATCTTATCGGTGCAATAAGTCGTGGTCGTCACGCGAGAGCGTCTTTTCGCTATCCTTCCGGTGCGACTCTGCGCTAGGATCGTCGGCATGTTTCCTAGGATTCAGCGCGTCCGCCGTCGATTTCAGGTGATGCCTCCGGCAGCAAGCATAACTTCCAGAGGGGACCAATTTTCGGCGACGACCGGATGCACAGGTGGCTCCTGCGCCGGGCCGCGCGAAGAAGCGAAGCAAGCGCTGCATTACACCTTGTCGATCGGCCTACTTGCCCTTGGGGTCATGCTGCCCCAATCCGCCACGGCTGAGGCCACCGCGGAGCCAACGCCCGGTCCAGCCATAATCTTTGTCACCAACTTCAAAGGTAACTCCGTCCAGTTGTTTAGCTTGACGGGGAGCGGTCTTGGAGTGTTCTGCACGCCAGCCCAACCGACTGGCGTTGCGGTTGACCAGACGGGCAACCTCTTCGTCGCCAGTGATGCGTCTCCCTACTCCATCCAAAAATATTTACCGGACGGGTCCGGATCAGTCTTTGTCAGCAGCGGCCTGAAGGGACCTCATGCCCTCGCCTTCGATCAAAACGGAAACCTCTACGTCGCGAATTCGGTCAATGACACAATCCAGCGGTTCGCTCCGGACGGTACCGGCACACTTTTCGCCGACGCGGCCGATGGTCTGGTGCATCCGACCGATTTGGTTTTCGACACCGCCGGAAACCTTTTCGTGACCAATGCTTTTGGCGGACCGCAAGGCACGGGCTCCGTTTCCAAAATTGCGCCGGATGGGACCGCGGCCGTCTTCGCCGAAACCGGTTTCAGCACCGCCTACGGTCTCGCCATCGATAGCGCCGGCAATATCTACGTTTCCAGCTTCACCGGTAACACTGTGAAAAAATTCGCGGACGACGGAATAGACCTGGGCGTTTTCCTGAGCGCACCGCTGAAGGGACCTCACGGAATGGTTTTCGACAGCGATGGTAATCTCTACGTCGCAAATAACTCAACCAACACGATCGAGAAGTTTTCCTCTGCTGGCGTCTATCTTGGCACCTTCGGCAGCACCGGGTCGGGACCGCACTTTTTTGCTCTCTCAACTCAGATCCCGGCACCGACGCCGGCCCCACCGTCAATTACCGGCCAACCGGCCAGTCGCTCCGTCGTCGTCGGCACGTCAGCCTCCTTTACCGTCAAAGCCACGGGCACCGACCCACTCTCCTATCAGTGGGCGCGAGATGGAAAGATCATTACCAAGGGAACCAAGCCCACCTACACGCTCACCTCGACCACGTCGGAGGATAATGGCGCCGTGTTTTTCGTCGTCGTCACGAATCCTCTCGGCAGCGTCACGAGCGACAGCGCCATCCTGACGATCAAGACCGCGCCGGTTATCACCACGCAACCAGCGGATGTCATGGTGAATGTTGGCCAGACGGCCACGTTCAGCGTGACTGCGACCGGAGCTGCACCGCTAAAGTATCAATGGCGAAAGAACGGGGCTCCCATTACAGGAGCGACGAGGGGCAGTTACACAACACCATCCACCACGGCAGGTGAT